>NZ_LSMM01000056.1:0-38685 GCF_001566815.1 Marinobacter sp. Hex_13 | reverse complement strand
TGTTGCGGGGACGGCTCTTTGAGCATGGGGCAGCCTCTGAAAAGTCGATACCCCAATTACAGCAAACCCCCGCCAAAATGGCGAGGGTTTGTCAGCAATCTGAGGCCTCCTTCGGGAGGCCTTTTTTCAGGATGATTTCAGGGTTTGTTGTGCTGTAGCCATTGCCCCAGTAGCTGGCGTTCCTCGTTCGTCATGCCGGTCAGGTTGCCCAGTGGCATGTAGTGAGAATCTACCGCCGCCTGGCGTACCTTGTCGGCGTGCATGGCAAGAAGCGACAGGTTCTCCAGTTTGATGCCCGCTGGCGGTGCCTGAAAGGCCGGATGGCCGGGGCTGCTGGCATGACAGGCCACACAGTGGGTGTTGATGAGAGCGATTGCGACCTCATTACTGACCTCCGGGTGGTCGGCCGTATCCAGCGTGGTTGCCGGGGCCGGGGCCACAAGCCAGATCAAGGCAGCGGTGAGCACTGCGGCGACCGCCAATATCCAGGGCTGGTTGATGTCCCTGTGCCGGAGGTTGAAGTAGTGCCGGGCGAAGGCCGTGATGAACCCGATGGCCGCCAGGATTGCCCAGCCGTGAGGGTTTCCATACAGCAGCGGGTAGTGGTTGCTGATCATGATGAAGATGATCGGCAACGTCAGGTAGTTGTTGTGGGTCGAGCGCAGCTTGGCGAGCATGGCCAGGCGAGCGACCTTTTCGTTGGCTTCTTCCCCCGCCCGGACCGAGTCGACCAGCGCCCGCTGTGAGGGAATAATGCCGAGAAAGACGTTGGCCACCATGATGGTTCCGATCACCGCCCCGACGTGGATAAACGCGCCCCGGCCTGAGAACACCTGAAACAGCCCCCAGTCGACGAGAACCAGAATGCCGAACAGAATTAGCGCAAACGCCTTGCCTTTGTCGGCAAGAGGGCTTCGAATCAGGGTTTCGTAAATGGCAAGAACCACGGCAATGCTGCCCAGGCCGATTGCGATGGCGGCACCGGTGCTGAGATCGGCCTTGGCCGGGTCGATCAGATAGCCCGGTGAGCCCATGTAGTAAACAACAAACAGCAGGGCCAGACCGCTAAGCAGGGTTGAATAGGCTTCCCATTTGAACCAGTGCAGTTCCCGGGGCATTTCCTTCGGCCCCAGTCTGTACTTGGCGATCTCGTAAAAACCACCGCCGTGAATGGCCCACAGGTCGCCCTTGATGCCCTCGTTTTTCTTCCATTCCGGTGGTTCCCGCAGGTGATTGTCCAGCCAGATGAAGTAGAACGATGCGCCGATCCAGGCAACGCCTGCGATAACGTGAAACCAGCGGACCAGAAGGGACAACCATTCGCTGAGGTAGGCTTCCATGGCTCAGGCTCCTTGCGTGAAGTAGGTGGTGGCAGCGTCAGTTCCTGCTGCCTGGTGGCGTAGTTCACCGGCCACGATAGAGGCGGTGATGGCTCGGTCGTCGCCCAGAATCATCAGATTGAAGAGAGTTTCGAAGAGCGTGTGTGTGAATTCCTGCTTCATGGCCAACTGCGGTGTTCCGCTCGGATCTAGGACCACGAAGTCAGCAAAGCGCCCGGATTGAAAACTGCCGGTCTGCTGGTCCTGATGCAGGACCCGGGCATTGCCGAGTGTGGCGAGATAGAACGCCTGCCAGGGCGTCAGGGTTTGGCCGCGTAGCCGACAAACCTTGTAGGCCTCGGCCATGGTGGTCAGCATCGACAGACTGGTACCTCCGCCAACATCAGAGGCCAGCCCGACCGAAACCCCAGCTTCGCGGGCTTCCCGGAAGTCGAGGAGTCCGCTGCCCAGAAAGGTATTTGAGGTGGGGCAGAAAGCGATGCGGGTGCCCGTCTCAGACAGTCGTTTGCGGTCTACATCATCAATGTGAATCCCGTGCGCCAGAACGGTGTGATCGCCCAGCAGGCCATAGTGATCGTACACATCCAGATAGCTGGAGCGCTCCGGGAACAGTTCACGGATCCACTGGATTTCGCCGGTATTCTCCGCCCAGTGTGTCTGCACCATGACATCCGGATGCTCTGCGGCGAGCTTGCCGGCGAGCGAAAGCTGCTCCGGCGTCGAAGTAGCGGCAAACCGGGGTGTAATCGCGTAGCGTTGGCGTCCGCGTTTGTGCCAGGTTTCCAGCAGCGAGAGGCTGTCGTCGTAGCTGCTCTGGGCCGTGTCCTTCAGGTTTTCGGGGGCATGGCGGTCCATCATGGCCTTGCCCGCGGTAAGGGCCATTCCCTGTTGCTCGCCAGCCTCGAACAGGGCATGCACCGACTCAGGATGGGAGGTGCAGAATACCAAGCCCGAGGTGGTGCCGTAGCGTAGCAGCAGATCGGTAAACCGGTTCGCTTCAGTCCGGGCCCAGTCCATGTCGCTGAATCGGGCCTCATGAGGAAATGTGTAGGTTTCCAGCCAGTCCAGCAACTGGGCACCGTAACTGGCCATAACCCCCAGTTGGGGCATGTGTGCGTGGGTGTCGATAAAACCCGGCAGGATCAGCTGGTCTTTCCAGTGGGTCACCTCAGTGCCTTCGGGCAATTGGTGCAACCATGCACTGGCGTCACCGGCTACCAGCACTTTGCCATGGTGCTCAATCAGCAGGCCGTCCTCGAAGAAGGCCACGCTGCCCGCCGCGGGCTCCGGTTCATTGCCCGGGTCTTCCAGGAAATGGAGCACTGTGCCCCGGTGAGCCTTGCAGCCCAGTGGAAGATATGGATCTGTCATTGTGGTCATCAGCTCCCCCTATACGTTGAGTAGCCCCACTGATTCAACAGCAGGGGAACGTGGTAGTGGGCCTCCGGATCGTTGACCCGGAACTCCAGGCAGACCTCGGGGAAGAAGGCGTCCATCCCGAGGCTGTGGTACCAGTCGCCGGTCGCAAAACGGAGCTGGTAGTGGCCGGCTTCAAGAGCGGTATCGAACCAGTCCATTACGCGGCCATCGGCATCGGTTGTGCCACTGGCAATGGCGGTATGACCCTGGCCCTGAACCCGATACAGGCTGACCGCCACACCGGCGGCAGGCTGGCCACTGCCGAGATCGAGAATGTGAGTCGTAACGGAGCTTTTTGCGCTCATAGCAGTTTCTCCAGTCGCAATTTGGTCATCCTGGCCTGCTCGCCAATGACCATGGCTTTGATGCTGGCATACGTTGCACGCAGACTGTTGATGTCTCCCATCTTCGGATGAGCCTCAAAGGCATCGAACCAGTCTTGCTCAGTCAGTTTTGGCCAGAACTCATGGCTGCGGGCGAGTCGGGCTTCCGCTTCCTCATGGTGCAGGGCGTTGAGTGCTTCAATGGTCATTCGGTTGTCTCTTTCGTATCGGTGTTCTGGATCAGCCCCCGCAGTTGCCGCCAGGGCAACCCTCGTCGGGCGGAAGTTGTCCGGTGGGGGGTGGTCAGAGCCAGCAGTTCGGCGCTGATCGAGACGGCCACTTCCATTGGCCGTTTACCGGGGACATCAGGATGGCCAACGGGGCAGCGGATGGAGTCGATGGCATCGGCACTGAAACCCCGGTGGTCCAGCCGCTTGCGGAATCGATCTGCCTTGGTTTCTGACCCGATCAGGCCCAGGCTTGAGCAACCGCCGGCGGTTAACAGGGCGCGGCAGAGATCGAAATCCAGTTGGTGATTGTGGGTCAAGATCAGAGCGTGTTTACACGAGCACAGGTTGGGTGCATCACCGACGGGGTCATCCGTGTGGTGGATATGGACATTGGCGGGTACATCAGATGGAAACAGCTCAAGACGTTCGTCCACCCAGGTGATTCGCCAGGGCAGCTGAGCGAGGATAGTGACCAGCGCTTTGGCGACATGGCCGGCCCCGAACAGTATCAGTTCCTGCTCACTCCCCGGGTGTGCTTCCAGTAGTACCGACACGCTGCCGCCGCAGCACTGACCAAGACTGGCGCCCAGCGGGAAGTGTGCGAGGTCGCTGGTATAGTCCTGACGAGCCAGCCTGTCCCGGGCTTGTTGGCAAATCTGGTACTCCAGGTGCCCGCCACCGATGGTGTCGTAACTGTGTTCACCAGTGACCACCATCTTGCTGGCCGGCTCCCGGGGGACCGACCCGGCTACGCCGAGAACAGAGACCAGGGCATAGGGCTCACCGCGTGCTTCGCAGTCGGCTACGGCCTGGTACCAGAGCTTTCGACGTTCCATCAGGATGCCTCCTGCTGCTTGCCAAGCCAGGCCTGGCTAGCGGTGACGGCACCCAGCACCCGTTCTGGTGTGGCGGGCGTGTCCAGCGGTGGGCTGAAGCGATAGTCGGTGAGGCTCGAGACTGCGTCCCGCAGGGCGCTCCAGACGGCGATGCCGAGCATCAATGGCGGTTCCCCGACCGCTTTGGAGTGAAATATCGTGGCTTCGCGGTTCGGGCTGTCGGCCAGCAGAGCAACCCTCAGGTCGGGCGGACAGTCCGAGACTGCCGGAATCTTGTAGGTGGCAGGGCCGGTTGTTAGCAGTTTGCCGTCATCCCTGTACACCAGTTCTTCCGTGGTCAGCCAGCCCATACCTTGGACGAACCCGCCTTCGATCTGGCCAATATCGATATCGGGATTCAGGGAGCGACCGGCATCAAACAGGATGTCGGTACGAAGGACCCGATATTCCCCGGTCAGGGTGTCGATCACTACTTCAGAGCAGGCGGCGCCGTTCGAGTAATACAGAAACGGGTGCCCCTTTCCGCTTTCCGGGTCGTAGTGGATCTTGGGAGTGGCGTAGAAACCTGAGGAAGACAGTGGTACCCGGTTCATATAGGCGGCCTGAACAAAGCTTTCCCATGGCATCTGCAGGTCGCCGATCTGCACCTGGTTATCCGAGAAATGGATGGCTTCTGGTGAGACCGACCAGTTCTGTACTGCAAAGTCTGTCAGCCCCGCGAGAATCTTTTCACAGGCGTCCAGTGCTGCCATGCCGTTCAAGTCGGAGCCGGAAGAGGCGGCGGTTGGCGAGGTGTTGGGCACCTTGTCGGTGCGCGTGGCGGACACTTTGACGCGCTCAAGATCGACCTGGAAAGCGGACGCAACCACCTGCGCCACCTTGATATAGAGCCCCTGGCCCATCTCGGTACCGCCGTGATTTACATGAATGCTGCCATCGGTATAGATGTGAACCAGTGCGCCCGCCTGGTTCAGGTGTTTGGCGGTGAAGGAGATGCCAAACTTTACAGGCGTCAGCGCCAGCCCCCGCCTGAGTACCGTGCTGGACTGGTTGAATTTGGTGATTTCCGAACGCCGTTGACGATAGTCAGAGCTGGTTTCCAGCGTCTCCATCAGCTTCGGAAGTACGTGCTGTTCAATGGTCTGGTCATAATGGGTGATGTCGCGTCCGGGCCGGTACAGGTTGAGCTTGCGGATATCCAGCGGGTCGCGGCCAAGGTGGCGGGCCATATCATCCATGGCCTGTTCTATGATCATCATGCCCTGAGGTCCGCCAAAGCCCCGGAATGCCGTGTTCGAAACGGTGTGGGTCTTGCAGCGGTGGCCGGTAACCCGGGCCTGGTTCAGATAGTAGGCATTATCGGCATGAAACATGGCACGATCGACGATGGCATCGGACAGGTCGGGGGAGTAACCGCAACGGCCTGCGACCATAATGTCGGCCGCCTGAATCAGGCCGTCATCGTCAAAGCCGATGTCATAGGTATTGAAGAAGTCATGCCGCTTACCGGTCTGGATCATATCGTCGGGGCGTGACAAACGGTACTTCACCGGTCGGCTCGTCGCATTGGCTAGTAGGGCTGCAATGCAGGCGACTGGGGCCGCCTGGGTCTCTTTCCCGCCGAAGCCGCCGCCCATTCTTCGAACCTCAGTCTGGACCTCGTGAATGGGCAGCCCTAATACCTCAGCGACCAGCTTCTGTACTTCGGAGGGATGCTGGCTGGAGGTGTGAACAAACATACCCCTGTCTTCGGTGGGTTCGGCTAGACAAGCCTGTCCTTCCAGGTAGAAATGCTCCTGTCCACCGACGACCTGTTCGCCGATCAGGCGATGAGATGCCTGGGAGAGAGCATGATCAGGGTTACCTCGCAACTGGGTCTGGCTGGGGCGAACAAACAATTCTTTGTCCAGTGCCTGGTTTACGGTAATGACCGCATCCAGGGGCTCGTATTGAACATTCGCCAGCTTCGCTGCCTTGCGTGCAGCTTCGTGGGAGGTTGCGGCGACGGCGAACAGGGGCTGCCCGATAAACTCCACGATCTCATCCGCCAGTACCGGGTCACCGGGGAACACCGGGCCGATGTCGAGATGGCCAGGCACATCCTTGGCAGTGACTACGGCGATGACACCGGGGTATCGGCGGACGGCCTCCAGATCCATGGACATTATTCGGGCGTGGGCCTGTTGGCTGTGACCGACCGCGGCGTGCAGGATGCCTTCCGGCATGGGTAAGTCGTCAATGTATCGGGCCTGACCACTGACGTGTTTCCAGGCGCTGTCGTGTTTGGCGCTTTGTCCGGCCAGCCCTTGGGCAGTGTGGGCCGGTGTGGGTGTGTTCAGGGGCAGTTTACGCATAGTCGGTCACCGTCAGTTGCTCGCGTGGGAGTGAATCCGAAGACAGCCAGGCGCGGCGCAGAAGGTTGCCGGCAACCTGAAGCCGATAAGAGGCCGAGGCCCGGACATCACTCAGGGGTGAAAAGTCGCTGCCAAGGACGTTAATCGCAGCGGCCACGTTGTTTTCGTTCCAGAGCTGCCCCTTGAGCGCGTTCTCCGTTTGCAGTGCCCGGGCGGGCGTGGCGGCCATGCCGCCGAAGGCAAGGCGACAGTCACTGATCACACCATCGGTTATGGTCAGTCGAAAAGCGCCCAGAACGGCGGAGATGTCGTCGTCCAATCGCTTCGAGATTTTGTAGATGTGCAAAGTTTCGTTGGTTTTCGGTGCCGGGATCCGCACAGAGTGGAGGAATTCGCCCGATTTCAGGGCCGTTTCTTTATAGCCCAGGAAAAAGTCTTCGATAGGCATCGAGCGCTGCCCGTCCGGGCCGTCTAGCACCAAAATGGTATTGAGTGCGATCAGCGGTGGCGGCATATCGCCGATGGGCGAAGCGTTAGCAATGTTGCCGCCCAAAGTGCCCCGGTTGCGGATCTGTAGTGAGCCGAGTCGCTCGAGCATGGCGTCGAACGCCGGCCAAAGTTCGCACAGTGTTTCCCTGAATGCCTGATAGGTAGTGGCAGCACCTATCACCAACTCGTCGCCCTCTAGGGCGCAGCCTTTCATTTCCGGTACGCGTTCCACACTGACCAGATGATCCAGGGAACTCAGCTGTTGAGTGATCTCCAGTGCCAGATCCGTACTGCCGGCGACCAGTCTGGAATCGGGATAGGCGCGGCGCAATGAGCGAAGGTCATCAAGGCAGACCGGCGCGTCATACCGTGAACCTCCGGCTGCTTCGATGGTGATGTTGTTCTGGTGAATCCGGCTCAGAGCAGATTCCGACGACCCGGGGGCCATGCCAGCGGCCGGGTGCTCAGTATCCGGTGTCCATTCTTTAACCATGGCATCCTGTCCTGCCTCAATGATCGGACGATAGCCGGTACAGCGACAGAGATTGCCAGACAGGGCCTCAAGAATCTGATGACGGCTGACCGTGCTGTTCTTGCGGTTGGCATGCAGGGCCGTCAGCGACATCACGATGCCGGGCGTGCAAAAACCGCATTGGGCACCGTGCTTCTCCATCATGCCCTGCTGGACCGGATGACGTGGTTTCTGCTGGAAGGCTTCGACGGTAATCAGTTCCTTGCCATGAAGGCTTCCCAGCAAGGTGATGCAACTGTTGATTGCGTCGTAATGAGTGTTGCCATCTTGGTCAGCTGTTCCTGTAATGATCGTGCAGGCACCACAGTCTCCGGAGGCGCAGCCTTCTTTGGTACCGGTAAGGCGCATTTTGGTGCGCAACCATTCCAGGATGCTCAAATTTGGGTCGAACTGGTCAACTTTTTCAATTTGGCCGTTCAGAAGAAATTCGATCATGGTTCTCTCCGCTAGCAGGCTATTTGCGGTGTATAGCGGCACCCCATTCCTCTCTTCAGGCAGGTTTTCCGCAGCGTTAGGAAGGGTTTCTGCAAAAAACTGACCAACTGGTTCAATTAAATAATTTTTCGATTTTATTAACTATTGGCAAGCATATTGCTCTCACCTGAAATGTTGATTACTTGGTCAGTTTCTTAATCGGCTGGCCAGGCATACATAACGGAATGAGAGGCTGTGTATGGCTGCGGCGTTGCGCCTTAAGCTGAAAAACATCGTCAAGGAATACCCGGGTTGCCGGGCCAACGATGGAATTGACCTCACGGTGGAAGCCGGTGAGATTCATGCGCTTTTGGGTGAAAATGGCGCCGGTAAGAGCACCTTGATGAAGGTGATCTATGGCGTTGTTCAGCCGGATGAAGGCCGGATGCTCTGGAATGGTCATGAAGTCAGGGTGACTAGCCCGGCTCAGGCCCGGAGTATGGGCATTGGCATGGTGTTCCAGCATTTCTCCCTGTTCGAAACCCTGACAGTCGCCGAGAACATCGCCCTCAGCTTGCCTCCTTTTGAAGCCCGGGACCGGAAGCGGCTCGACGAACGCATCCGTGAAGTGTCGGAGCGCTACGGTATGGCGCTGGATCCCCGTCGCTATGTCAGTACCTTGTCAGTCGGGGAGCGTCAGCGGGTGGAGATTGTCCGTTGTTTGATTCAGGAAAGCACCTTGCTGATTCTGGACGAACCGACATCGGTGCTGACGCCCCACGAAGTCTCTTCACTGTTTGCCACGCTGAGGCAGCTCGCGAGCGAAGGCTGCAGCATTTTGTTCATCAGTCACAAGCTGGAAGAGGTTCGCAACCTTTGTCACAACGCAACGGTTTTGCGCCAGGGGCGCGTGAGTGGCGACTGCAGGCCGGCGGAGGTGTCGGCGAACGACATAGCGCGACTGATGGTCGGTAACGATACGCCGATTTCAACTCAGGTGACCGCAGCGGAGCCCGGGGAGGTTCTGCTCAATGTCCGGGCCCTGAAATGGAAGAGTAACGATCCGTTTGGCACCAGCCTCAAGAGCGTCGCCCTGGAGTTGCGCAAGGGTGAGATTGTGGGCATCGCAGGGGTAGCGGGCAACGGCCAGGATGAGCTGCTGAAAGCCCTGTCTGGAGAGATTCTGGTGGATGCTGGCAGCATCAGTCTGGACGGCCGGGGAATTGAAAATCTGGCGCCGAATCAACGTCGGAATCTTGGTGTTGCGATTGTTCCCGAAGAACGCCTGGGAAGGGGGGCGGTTCCAAATATGACCCTGGCAGATAACGCACTGCTGACAGCCTCCGGTCAGGGGCTGGTGAACCGGGGGCTGATTCGTTTTGGTCGGGTCCGCGAATTTTCCCGGGAGGTGATCCGTCGTTTCGGCGTCCGGTGTAACGACGAAAGCAGCACCGCCGGCAGCCTCTCGGGAGGCAATCTCCAAAAGTACATTATTGGCCGCGAAGCGTTACAGAACCCCCGTCTGTTGGTGGCGTCGCACCCTACCTGGGGCGTTGATGTCGGCTCTGCGGTGGCTATCCATGAAGCTCTGGTCCAATTGCGGGATGCCGGGGCTGCTATTGTTCTGATTTCGGAGGACCTCGATGAGCTCTACCAACTCTGCAATCGGCTGGGTGCGCTGTGTAACGGGCGGCTTTCACCCCTCGCGTCTACCTCTGAACTGAGCATCGAACAGCTTGGCCAATGGATGGCGGGAGAGTTCGAGTCTGCGGAGGTGAACCATGTTGCTGCTTGAGCGTCGTCCCGTTGATTCCTCTCTGATGAGGTGGACATCGCCACTGCTCGCCCTGGTTCTGACAGTCACTACCGGCTTTGTCCTTTTTCTGTCGATGGGCAAGGATCCCATGGATGGCCTGAAGTTTTTCTTCATTACACCGATCAGCGACCTGATGGGGCTTGCAGAGCTCGGGCTGAAAATGGCGCCGCTGCTTCTGTGTGCGGCGGGGCTGACCGTTTGCTACCGGGCGAAACTCTGGAACATCGGTGCTGAAGGGCACTTTCTGATGGGGGCTTTAGGTGCCAGCATCATGGCGGTCTGGCTGGTTGATGCAGACGGCTTCTGGGTGCTGCCAGTAGTTCTGCTGGCGGGAACCCTGGCGGGAATGTTGTGGGCGGCCGTTGCGTCAGGACTGAAAACGCACCTGCATTGCAACGAGATTCTCACCACCATCATGCTCAATTACATCGCGCTGAATCTGCTGCTGTATGTGGTGCACGGTCCTCTCAAAGATCCTTATGGTTTTGGCTTTCCCCAGTCCGTGATGTTTGCTGACTCGGCCCTGTTGCCAGCGCTGATTCCCGGCACACGCTTGCATCTGGGGCTGGCGTTCGGGTTGCTGGCTGCGGTCTTGGTCTGGGTGCTGTTTGCCCGCAGTTTTATCGGTTTTCAACTCAATGTGGTAGGGCAGGATCATCGGGCAGCCGCTTTCGCAGGTTTTGGTGCCCGACGGCTGACCTGGTTTGCTTTCCTGGTGGGTGGTGCCACCGCCGGCCTGGCCGGGGCTTCGGAGGTCACGGGCCCCATTGGTCAGCTCGTTCCGCAGGTGTCTCCCGGGTACGGCTACACCGCCATCATCGTTGTTTTCCTTGGTCGTATGCATGCTCTTGGCATCGTTGTTGCCAGCGCGCTGCTGGCATTGACTTTTATAGGGGGGGAGATGCTCCAGATCGCCATGAATATGCCCAAGGCTGTTACCGGTCTGTTTCAAGGCTTGCTGCTGTTCTACCTGCTGATCTGTGACGCCTTTATCCATTACCGCATCCGCCTGAAATGGCCGTCGCGGCAAACCACCATCGCAGCCAAGACTGTCACTGGAGATGCCTGAAATGGAACTGCTGACGAACGTGCTGGCTGCCACTGTTGTTGCGGGTACTCCGCTGCTGCTGGTGGCGCTTGGTGAGCTGATCTGCGAGCGCTCCGGGGTCCTGAACCTTGGGCAGGAAGGCATGATGCTGATGGGGGCCGTCGCGGGGTTTGTAGCGGCACTGACCAGTGGCAGCCTGGTGGTGGGTGTGGCCGCTGCGATACTGGCCGGGATCGGCATGTCGTTGTTGTTCGCGTTTATGGCGGTGTCCCTGGCTGCAAACCAGTACGCTGCAGGATTGGCACTGACCATTTTCGGGACCGGCTTAAGTGCCTTCCTCGGAGCAGGCTTTGTGGGACAATCCATCGATGGCTTCACGCGTGTCGCAATTCCCTTCCTGAGCGATATCCCGGTGCTGGGGCGTGTTCTGTTTGATCAGGATCCATTAGTGTACCTGTCCCTGATGGCCTTTGCCGGTGTGGCCATTTTCCTCCGTCAAACCCGTGGTGGCCTGTTGTTGCGCGCGGTTGGGGAAGACCCGGAAGCGGCCAACGCCAACGGCCTGAACGTGTTGGTTTTACGGTATCTCGCGGTGGCGTTCGGCGGCGGCATGGCCGGCTTGGCTGGTGCGTACCTGTCACTTGCCTATACCCCACTCTGGACCGAGAACATGACGGCCGGGCGGGGCTGGATAGCCCTGGCGCTGGTCGTTTTCGCTACCTGGCGCCCTGAGCGGGTAGTTCTCGGCGCCTACCTGTTCGGGGCAGCCAGTATTCTGCACCTGGTTCTACAGGGTCTTGGTTGGAAGAGCTCCACGGAACTGCTGGCGATGTTGCCCTACGTCGTCACTATTCTGATGCTGGTTCTGTTGTCCTGGAATCCTGGCCGAACCCGATTGAATACCCCCCTTTCCCTAGGCCAGCCCTATCGGCCGGGACGCTAACAATAACCATCAAATGTGCACCAACAATGACTCAAAAAGAACGTAAACTGAGAGGTAAATCCATGAAAGCATTTAGTAAAATACTGATCGCCGGCTGTGTGGCCGCAGCGTCTTTTGCCCCAGCAGCCCAGGCGGAGAAATTCTTCGGCTCATCGAGCATCTCCATTCTGCACAGTGACCAGTACCAGGGTGTTCAGTTCGACGCCGGCGGTAACGGCGGCTTTGAATACGAAGCCACCTATTTCACCTTCGAGAACGCGACGGCTCACAACTGGGGAAGCACCTTCTTCTTCATCGACCGTGATCAGGGACAGGGCGATGTTGAAGGCTCTGACAATGTGTACGGCGAATTTGCGCCCACCCTGAGCACAAGCTGGTTAACCGGTGCTGACATGAGCTTTGGTCCGGTCAAGGACGTCACTTTGGGCGCTCAATACGAATTCGGCGGAAGCACGCAGGTCAACAACTACATGGGTGGTTTGGGGCTGGCCTGGGATCTGCCTGGCTTCATGTATTTCAACACCTCCGTTTACTACGTCGATAACGATCAGGTCAGTGATGATTATCAGTTGACCGTTACCTGGGGTGCTCCGTTAGAGATGGGTTCGGCCCTCTTTCTGATTGACGGCTACATTGACTGGTCCACAGCAGAATCTGACCACAAGTCGGAATTTCAGTTCGTGCCTCAGATCAAGCTGGATGTGAGTAACTTCTGGGGAGCTCCGGGGGTTCTCTACGCTGGTGTTGAATACCAGTACTGGAACAACAAGTACGGTCTTGGCGATACGCTGATCGATGATCAGAGCTCCGTCAGTGCACTGGTGAAATTTCACTTTTGATCCTGAACAGGAGTCCGGCAGAATCTTATTGCCGGATTCCTGAACAACTGGACAACAAGTGAGAGGCTCATGACCAACATTTCTGTTGCAGAAAGCTCCGTTGCCGTAAAAAAAGACAGCAAAGGAAAGAACCGGACGTATCGCCCGGGAAGGATACGGGAGCGTAACCGGGAAAGAATACTGATTGCCGCCGAGGAAGAGTTCGCTCTGAACGGCTACAAAGGTACGACGATCCAGAATATCGCCGAGCGGGCCGGGCTGCCAAAGTCCAACGTACTGTACTACTTCAGCAACAAGAAGCGCATGTACGGGGCTATGTTTGACGACATTCTCGCGCGCTGGAACAAGGTGTTCACGGAGATCAGTCCGCAAGACGACCCGTCGGAAGCCCTGGCGACGTTTATCCGGAACAAGGTGGAGATGTCCCGCAAGTACCCGCTGGCGTCCCGATTGTTTGCCATGGAAATTATCCAGGGTGCACCGTTCCTGCTTGAGCACCTGCGCACGAATATGCGCGAGTGGGTCCGGGGCCGGGCGGAGGTTATCCAGTCCTGGATCGACGACGGGCGCATGGCTCCGGTCGACCCAGTGCAGCTGATTTTTCTGATCTGGTCTTCAACCCAACATTACGCCGACTTCCAGGTGCAGATCCTGATGGTGGAAAACAAAGCCGAATACGAGAAGCGCGACTTCGACCATGCGGCGGATTTTCTGACCGGTGTGATCCTCCGGGGGTGTGGTCTTGAGAGTCCGAGATGAAAAAATGTGTTTCATATCCAAGGGATATGCGGGGCTATGGTGAACACCCTCCTCATGCCCAGTGGCCCGGAAATGCCCGGGTTGCGGTCCAGTTTGTACTGAATTACGAAGAGGGTGGGGAAAACTGTGTGCTTCACGGTGATGAGCACTCAGAAACCTTTCTCTCTGACATCATTGGCGCGGTTGCCTACCAGGACCGGCACATGAGTATGGAATCCCTCTATGAGTACGGATCCCGTGCCGGTGTCTGGCGTATTCTGAAAGAATTCCGGAAGCGGGAACTGCCGTTGACTGTTTTCGGGGTCACCATGGCGTTGGCCCGTCATCCGGATGTTGTTCAGGCGTTCCTGGACGACGGCCATGAAATTGCCTGCCACGGTCAGCGCTGGATCCATTACCAGGACATGAGCGAATCGGAAGAGCGCCGGTACCTCGAACGGGCAATCGAGCAGCATGCCGAACTCACCGGAGAGCCTCCTCTGGGCTGGTATACCGGTCGGGACAGCCCGAATACCCGTCGACTTGTCGTGGAGCAGGGCGGCCTGGAATACGACAGCGACTACTACGGTGATGACCTGCCATTCTGGACCACCGTCGAGACCAGCACGGGCGAACAGAAGCCCCATCTCGTGGTGCCCTATACGCTGGAGGCGAACGACATGCGTTTTTGTTCACCCCAGGGGTTTAATTCCGGAGAGCAGTTCTTCCAGTACCTGAAAGACAGCTTTGACGTGCTTTATGAGGAAGGTGCGGAGGCTCCGAAAATGATGTCTGTTGGCCTGCATTGTCGGGTTGTCGGGCGTCCGGGCCGGTTCCGTGCGTTGCAGCGATTCCTTGATTATATCCAGCAACAGGACCGGGTCTGGGTATGCCGGCGTATCGATATCGCCCGCCACTGGAAGCAAGTGCACCCTTACCAACCCGATTGATACCGGAGTGTTCGAATGACCGATGCAGTTGTGGCCCCTGTTGTGGATGGGCCGGAGTTTACCCGCTTGGGCCTGAATCTGGCAGATCGCAGTCTGGGAGCGGAAGTGACCCGGGTGACGGATGAGTTTTTTGCACCCAGGGATCGCATGCTGAACCCGGCACAGCCTGTATTCTATCCCGACCGCTACGACGACCATGGCAAGTGGATGGACGGCTGGGAAACACGTCGCCGAAGGACAACCGGCCACGACTGGTGCATCGTGCGTCTGGCCATGCCGGGCGTTCTGATGGGCGTTGATTTTGATACCAGCTTTTTTACCGGAAACTTTCCTCCGGCGGCCTCTCTGGAAGCCTGTTTCAGTCCGGACGGCGATCCGGATGAACACGCAGGCTGGCAAGTTTTGGTGCCCGCTACCGGGCTGAGCGGTAATGATCACCGGTTTTGCGCCATTGAATCCGGTCAGCCATGGACGCACCTGCGCATGCATATCTATCCGGATGGCGGACTGGCGCGCCTGCGAGTCTATGGCAAACCCTTCTGTGACTGGGAAATAATGCTGGCGGCCGGTGAGAGCCGAAATCTTCTGGCACTGGAACATGGCGCAGATCAGGTGGCCTGGAGCGACGCCCACTACGGCGAGCCGCGCAAATTACTGAGACCGGGACGAGGCCTTAATATGGGCGATGGCTGGGAAACCCGCCGGCGGCGCGAACCCGGTAACGACTGGTGCATTCTGGCCCTTGGTCACAAGGGGGTTGCTGAACGCATAGAGGTGGATACAGCGCATTTTAAAGGCAACTTTCCGGCCGCCTGCTCCATTCAGGCGGCCTGCGTGGAGGATGGAGCCAGCACGGCACAGTCTCTGATTACCCAAAGCATGTTCTGGCCGACCTTGATGGATCAGCAGCCGTTGACGGCTGACCGTATCCATCAGTTCCAGGCGCTGGAGGACCTCGGGCCGATTACCCACATCCGGTTCAATAGCATTCCTGACGGTGGCGTCAGCCGCGTTCGCCTGTGCGGAACACCCGTGTCATGAAACAGTTCCGACGTCTTGTTGCCGAGCCTTTGACCCGCGAAGCTTTCGCTCCGTTCGGAGATGTGATTGATACCGATGGTGCCGAGTCTTTTCCCATTAACCAGGGGCGTACCGAGCGTTTTCATGCCTTGTCCACTGTGGCTCTATCGGGTGCTACAGATCGGGGCATTCTTTCGATTTTTCGTGGCCAGCCTCTTGTTCCTCTCGAACTAGATCTGATGGAACGTCACCCGTTGGGGAGTCAGTCATTCATACCCATGAACAACGTCGACTTTCTGGCAGTCGTTGCACTGCCAGGTGATTTCGACGAAACCGCCGTCCGGGTATTTCTGGTCAAAGGCCATCAAGGCGTCACATACCACGCCGGCACATGGCACGCACCGTTGCTACCTCTGAAAGCCGATGCCGATTATCTGGTGGTTGACCGTAAGGGGCCGGGTCAGAATTGTGATGAGATCAACCTGCAGCAAGTCATCAGACCCATTCTGGCTGCTGTTTAGGGTTTCCCCATGTCAGACCCTCTATCCGAACTGAACCCGGTGACCGAAAGGCGAGCGATTCGGGTTCTACGCCCCGATTCTCCCAGTGAAGCAGTCAGTCTGGCCCGGCGATTCAAGGTGCCATACATGGCGGGCGGGACATGGCTTCAGCCGACCCATGAGCGGGATCAGTGCTGGCCGGAAAAACTGGTGGCCCTGAATGCTGCCTGGCCTGCTTTCCGGGGGCTGGAAGATGATTCACGGGGGCTCACCGTGGGTGCGCTGACGTCTTTGTCGGAGATGGCTCGGCATCCTCTGGTCCGAGAATATCTGCCTCCGCTGGCCTTGTTTCTGAATCGGGTGGCAGGGCCGGGTGTCCGGGCCCTGGGAACCGTTGGCGGCAATCTGGCTGTGGGTGGAGATCTGTCTGCCCTGGCCATGGCGCTTGATGTTCGGGTGGACGTCCTCAACCGCACCGGAGAGCGGACACTGCCACTTTCCCGGTGGTTGAGGGAGCGGGCATCGGACGATCTGTTGCGTGGCTTTACGATTCCGGATTGCAGGGGTTGGCGGATCTCGCTGGAAAAACTCGGCTATCGGGAAAGGTTCAGTCCGACTCGCGCTACTCTGGTTTGTGTTCATGATGGTGATCGGGTGCGCCTTGCGGTGTGTGGCGAGGGCGGCCTGCTTCGCCTGGTGGCGCCGGAAACGTTTGTTAATGATCGGGCTGATCTGGCATCGGGTGATGTCGGGGCGGTGATCGACCGCGAATTGGCTGCTCATGGTTGGCAGGACGCCCATCTGCGGATGGCGTTGCGACGAATGACAACGGGGCTTCTGTCGGAGGTGGCTCTTGGAACTTAAACCCCAACCCGGTATGGCGGAAACCAGTGTTCTTGAACGTATAGAGGGGCGGTTTGGCTACGCCACGGATCAGCAGCACCTTCCCGGTTTATTGCACGGGGCCATCTTGCGCAGTCGGCATGCGCACGCCCGTTTGCTGCGGGTAGATACCTCCCGGGCCCGATTGATGTCCGGCGTCAGAGCGGTGGTGACGGCAGCAGATGTGCCGGGCCTCAACCGCCTTGGCATTGTTGTGCGTGATCAGCCTGTGTTGTGTGAAGACCGCGTCCGCTATGAGGGCGATGCCATTGCGGCGGTGGCCGCCGATACGGTGGAGCAGGCCCGGGCGGCGTTGGAGGTGATTGATGTCGACTACGCGCCCCTGGCGGTCGTCGATCAGGCTGAAACGGCAGAACAGATGTCGCCCCTGCATGGCGAGAGCAACCTTCTGGCCCGGGAGGCCTTTGAGCGGGGCGATACCGACGCAGCCTTTGCCCGATGTGCCGTGATCGTGGAGCATCACTACCAGACGCCCCGGCAAATGCACGCTTTCATGGAGACCGAGGGCGGTGTGGCCATTCCGGATAACAACGGTGGTGTGATCTTTCGGGTCGGTTGTCAGTCAGGCCACCGTGATGCCGAACAGCTGGCCGACATTCTCGGACTCAAACCCTCTCAGGTGACGGTGGAGGCAACCCCGACGGGGGGCGCATTTGGTGGTAAGGATGAGCTGACCATTCAGCCGGCGGCCGGCATCCTGGCCTTACAGACCGGTTCCCCGGTTCTGATTCATCTGGATCGTTTCGAGTCCTGTCGCACCGGAATCAAGAGACACCCTGTGTCGATGATCATGACCACCGGGTGTGACCGCCAGGGCCGGATTCTGGCCCACCGTGTCGACGCGCTGCTCGATACCGGTGCCTACGCAAGCCTGGGGCCGGCGGTGCTGGAAAACTTCCTGGATCATGCCACGGCGCCCCTGTACCGGATCGAGGCGTATTCGGTTTCCGGACGGTTGGTTTACACTAACAATGGCGTTTCCGGAGCCTTTCGGGGGTTTGGCGGAAATCAGGCAACGTTTGCCGTGGAATCACAACTCGACGCCCTGGCCGAAAAGCTGGCTATGTGCCCGTTGGCGCTTCGCAGAATCAATCTGCGCACGGTTGATGAACCCGGCAGCCGGGGCCAGGTGGTGCGCTGGAGTGCACCGCCGACCGATGTTCTGGCCGAGGCTGGCGCCTCACCCCTCTGGGCGCCCGCGGTTTCGGATGCCCGTAGGCGTTGGCTGACCGGTACCGGCATGGCGATGGGGGCTCAGGGTAACGGACTTGGCGACGGCTTGCCCGACAGAGGCGGCGGTCGGGTGAGTTTGAGCGCTGAAGGCCGGATCCGCCTGGAATTTGGCTTCTCCGACTATGGCCAGAACCTTGCCGAAGCGATCACCTGCCTCGTTTGTGAGACCCTGGGTTGCGTGGCCGGCGATATCGACGTGGTGCTGGGGAACTCGCGGGGGCCGGATTCCGGTCCCACCAGTGCTTCACGCAGCTCTGTTCTGATTCATGGTGTTCTGGCCGACATTCTCCCCCGCTGGAAAGACCGCGTGCGGGATCAGGCTGCAGTGCTGACCGGCCTGCCTTGTGATCAACTGTACAGCGGCCCGGGAGGCTTGTTCGCCGGGGGGCGCCAGGTGCTGAGCTACAGGGAACTGGCTGAAAAAGGGCAACCTGAACAGACTCGGGTTGATGCCAGTCAGGCCTTTCCTGTTGCTCCGGAAGGAAATCAACTCGTGGGTCGTTACCTTCAGTTGCAGATTGCGACGGTGGCCAGGGTTGCCGTAGACCGCCTGACCGGTCGGGTCCGGGTGACTGATCTTCACCACATAACCGCGGCGGGCCGTGTTATCTATCCTCCCGGCTATCTCGGCCAGATTGAGGGAGCAGCCATCATGGGGCTGGGCATGGCGCTCAGCGAGGACATGCCGACCCGGCAAGGACGCTACCTGGCTGACAATCTGGACCAGTACATAATCCCCACCCTGCAGGATGTGCCTGACCAACGTGTGGATGTTCTGGATAACACACCGACGACTGATCGCTTTCCGGTTCGAGGAGTTGGAGAACTGGGTATTGAGGCGGTGGCGCCGGCCATCTGCTCGGCGATTGAGGCGGCCACCGGTATCCGGGTCCGGCACCTTCCGGTGGATGCCGGATACCTGTTGGCCGAGCTTTGTGCCCAAGAGGAAACCTGTTCATGACCAGACAGACTCAGCCGGAACCCTGCGCGCCGGAACACGTGACGTTTGAACTGAACGGCGACGTTATTTCACAGTGGGTATCGCCGGCAACCACGTTGCTGGACATCCTGAGGGGCTCCGGGCGGATCACCTCTGCCCGGGCCGGTTGCCGTATCGGCCGGTGCGGGGCCTGCACGGTGTTGTTGAACGGTCAGGCGGTTCCCGGGTGTCTGGTGATGGCCTGGCAGGTCTCGGGATGCACGGTGGAAACGGCTGAAGGTTTGGCCGAAGCCTCTGATTTTGCTCAGGTAAGAGACGCCCTGGCGACCGAAAGCGCGTTGCAGTGTGGCTATTGTACGCCGGGTGTCGCGGTATCGCTGGTTTCAGGTTTGCGTCAGCAGCAGAACGGTGATGTCGTTGATCTTGAAGAGGCGGTGGCCGGCAACCTATGCCGATGCACCGGATACGGTGGTCTGAAACGTGCCATTGCTGTGCTCACAGAGACGAGTTCTGAAACCTAGGGGGAGCTATGTCCAGTTTTGCAATCCGTCACGCCGCGATCTTCACTGTGGACCCGGACAATCGGGTGATTGCCGATGGTGCACTGGTGGTCGAAGACGGGATGATTCGCCAGGTTGGCGATGTCAGGGAAGTGACTATCCCGGAAGGCGTAGAGGTGATCGATGCCGGCGGCCACGCCTTGCTGCCCGGCCTGATCGACTGTCATTCCCACTCCAGCCTGATGCGTGGTGTGACCGAAAACATGCCTCTGATGGACTGGTTGCCCTGGTACCAACTGGAACACCGGGCCATGACCGAGGAGTACGCTTACCATTCCGCCCGCCTCTGCTACCTCGAGGCTCTGCAGTCCGGCATTACCTGCGTGATGGATATGTTCCGGTACATGGATCGCTGCGCCGACGCTGCGGCTGACCTAGGGCTGCGGGTGCAGTTGGCACCATATGTGGCCGACCGGCCCGGCAAGGATTTCTTCTCGACCCGGGAGGAGAACCGGCAACTGATCCGGTCTCACCATGAAAGCCAGAATGGCCGCATTCGTGTCTGGATGGGGCTGGAACATCTGTTTTACTGCACGGAAGATGCCTACCGGGACGCCGCCCGATTAAGTCGTGAGTATGGCGTGGGCATCCATACCCACTGCAGTGAGCAGAAGGAAGAAGAGCAGGCAGTCACGGCCGAGTTTGGCCGTCGATCCCTGGCGATGCTGGATCACTACGGCATTCTTGGGGAGCGGACCCTGCTGGCCCACTGCGTGTGGCTCAATAATGAGGAGATCGCCCGGGTGGCGGATACCGGCACCAGCATCGCTCACTGTCCGGTAAGTAACGCCAAACTGGCCAGCGGTGTGGCCCGTGTGCCGGAAATGCTGGCGGCAGGTGTCACCGTGGGCCTGGGTACCGATGGGCCGGTCTGTAACAACAGCCTCAGCCTGTTTGAGGAGATGAAGTTTGCCTCCCTGATTCAGAAGGCAACGCGGCTGGATGCCACGGTACTTCCTGCCGAGCAGATTCTGAGGATGGCAACGATCAACGGAGCCAGGGCACTGGGCCTGGATCGGGAAATCGGCTCCCTTGAAGTGGGCAAGAAAGCCGATTTGCTGTTGCTGGATCTGGGTGGCGCCAATATGGCACCGGTGTCGGTGAACGAGCAGGGAGGAAACCTGATCTGGAACCTGGTGTTTGCGGCCGGTCCGGGCAATGTGTCCGGTGTCTGGGTGGACGGGCGGCAGTTGCTTCGCCGTGGTGAAGCGGTGCAGGTCAGCCAGCAGGCGGTCATTGCCGATGCCCAGCGGCAGGGGCTTGCTCTGCATGAGGCCTGTCGGAAACTGGCCCACACACGAATGTCCATGGTCTGACAGCGAGCATATTCAGGAGATCACGATGTCTGCATTACCCATTATTTCCCTGGCCGGCCTGCGCAGCGACGTCCCGGCTCAGCGTCGGGCCACCGCCGCTGAGCTGGGGCGGGCCTGCAGGGAAGTCGGCTTTTTCTACGCTACGGATCACGGAATCCCCCAGGCGGTCTGCGAGGATGCGTTTACCCTGGCAAAGGAACTCTTTGCGCTGCCGATCGCCGAGAAAGAAGTGCTGTCGATCAAGCGCTCGCCCCACAACCGCGGATACGTGGCGATGGCGGATGAGAAGCTGAATCCGGAGTCTGGTGCGGATATGAAGGAAGCCTTCAATATCGGAACGGACTTTCCGGAGGATCACCCGGATGTCCTGGCAGGAAAACCGTTTCGCGGCGTCAACTTCTGGCCCCCGATCGACGGCTGGCGTCAGCGTGCACTGGACTATTTCAACCACTGCCTGGAGCTGGGAAGAACTATTCATCGTGGTTTCAGTATGGATCTGGGGCTGGATGAAGAGTTTTTTGCCCGGCATCTGTCATCGCCGATTGCCACCCTGCGCATGCTGCGCTATCCACCGAGCGCCGGCACCAACACCCGGGAAGACGGTGGTGCTGGAACCCACAGTGATTACGGCAACATCACCATTTTGGCGACAGACAAGGTTGCCGGGCTGGAAGTGCTGAACCGACAGGGCGAGTGGATTCAGGCCCCCCACGTGCCGGGAGCCTTTGTCTGTAACATCGGTGATTGTCTGATGCGCTGGAGTAACGACGTTTACGTCTCCACCCCGCACCGGGTCAGGCCGCCTGCGCAGGAGCGGTACTCTATCGCGCACTTTCTGGAAGTAAACCCGGACTCGGTTGTGGATCCCCGGGATGTCGTACCGGACCAGGCGCCAAAGTATCAGCCGATTACCTGTGCGGATTATCTTGCGTCACGGTTGAACGCAACGTACGACCACCGGGAACCGGAGTGATCAGGATGCTGTCCGCATCACGCTGACGTGGGCAGCGACAACCTTCCAGCCATCCGGGAACCGTGCCAGGTTTGCATCTGTAAGCCCAGACCCGCCGGGTATGTGAGCTGGTGGGGAAAGACCGTCGGCAGTCTCCGGTGATGGATCTGGTGGACGGCCGGGACTTTGGTTTCGACCCTCCCGAGCGCAAGTATGAGTCCGGTCAGGAGTAGTCTCTGATTTGATGTCCTGACGGGCCGGGAGTTACTCCCGGCTCTGCAGCCTCTGCACAATATCGTCCGTGCTTGTCACCTCACCGAATTCGTAGGCAAAGGTGGTCAGGGCGACCTTTTGAACCTCGTCTGCAGTAACGGCCCCCCAGCCAAGATCGGGATAGGGCATGGCGGCGCTGGCATCGCTCAGCGCGATAACCTTGTATTCCCGGTGAACGGCGTCGCGAATGGTGGTGTCACAGCAAACATTGGTGACGGTGCCACAAACGATCAGGGTATCCACATCCCGGGAACGTAGTATGGTGTCCAGGTCGGTGCCGTGAAAGCCGCTGTAGAAGAGTTTGTCCACCACCACATCTCCGGTCAGCGGCGCAAGCTGCTCGATAATCTCAACCATGGGATTGTCACGCGCCAGAACCTCGTCGACATCCGGATACATATCGCTCATGCGCCCGGTGTCAGTGCCGTCACCGCGAACGATGTGACGCAGATAGATAACGGGGACTCCGTTCTTCCGGCAAACGTCGGCCAGTTGCTGAATTCGTGGCGTGATTGCTGTGGTCGATGGAACGTAAAGATCTCCCTCGGGCTCACAGAAGACTCGCTGCATGTCCACCACAATCAGGGCGGTACGACCCGTGACGACCGGCCAGGCATATCTGAGTTTCGGCATGTTCAGGCGTCCTGTTCGTGGCTCGGGCTCTGTTCGCGATGAATGGCATAGGGCCCCCAGGCTTGCCGTACCGGTACCATTTCCACACGATTGATATTGATGTGGTCGGGCAGGTTGGCGATGTGGGCAATCTGCTCGGCAATGTCTTCGGCAGACAACGGCACGGTTCCCTCGTAAACAGAATTTGCTGCGGCCTTGTTGCCGCTGTTACGAACTACCGAAAACTCGGTTTCGGCAATGCCGGGTGCCAGATCGGTGACGCGCACCCCGGTGCCCAGGAGGTCACAGCGGAGGTTGTAGGAGAACTGTTTGATAAACGCCTTGCTGGCACCGTATACATGGCTGCCAGGATACGGCCACTCACCGGCAGTGGAGCCGATGTTGATGATGTTGGTGCCGGCCCCGGTCTCAATCAGTGTGGGCAGCAGGGCATGGGTCACATTGACCACCCCGGTAATGTTGGTGTTGATCATGGTGTGCAGGTCGGCAAGCTGAACATCCTGCATGGCAGCCGGTGCCAGTGCCAGGCCGGCGTTGTTGACCAGGGTATGAATCCGACGAAAGCCTGAAGGCAGCGAGGCGATCGCCTGTGTCACCGCTTCGGCGTCCTGGACATCCAGTTTCAGAGGATGCACCGGTGTCAGGCATCCAAGCTCATCGGCCAGAGCGTAAAGGCGTTCTTCCCGGCGGCCGCAGATAACAATGGACCAGCCGTCGGCGGCAAACCGCCGGGCCGTGGCGGCGCCAAAGCCGGAGGTTGCACCGGTGATAAACAGAGTCTTGCTCAAGGTACTCTCCTGGTGATCGGTAGGGTGTCTGTTCTGCGCCGGATCAGGTGCGCTCTTCCCGGATAAAGGGTGCCCCCAGGGCGCCGGGCTGACTGTTGCTGTCCCTTTTTGATGCGGCCACCCAGATCATGACACCGAGGGTGATGGCGTAAGGGGCCATGAACACAAAGTATTGCGATAGCTTGATGCCGGAAGCGGCCAACTGAGGAATTAGTGCTTCAATGCAGCCGAACAGAATGGCCCCGGCCAGTGCTTTCCAGGGTGACCAGCGAGCGAAAATAACCAGTGCGACGGCAATCCATCCCCTGCCTGCGGTCATGTTTGAAATCCAGAGTTTGGTGCTCAGAACGGCAATGAATGCACCGGCCAGACCAATCAACGCGGCGCCGATCACAATGGCCGCCAACCGGTAGCTCAGTACCGGGATGCCGGCAGCGTCCGCTGCCTGTGGATTTTCGCCAACGGCGCGCATGCGCAGTCCGGGCGTAGTGCGATTGAGGGCCCAGACGGAAACCAGAAAAATCACAGGGATTAGATAGACCACGGGATTCTGAATGAAAAACCGGCCCAGGTAGGGCAACTCGGAGAGTGGCCAGAATGCGATGGTCTCCAGTCCGGGCACAGGCTGGTTGGTCCAGCCCATCAGTGTTCCGGTCAGGGTTGTCAGTCCCTGGCAGAAGAACACCAGTACCAGACCCGAGATTACCTGGTTCATGCGCATGACCAGAACCATCAGGGCAAACAGCAGGGAAACCACGCTGGCGGCAAACATGGCCATGATCAGCGCGAGCGCGGTGTGTTCGAAGGTCAGGTAGGCACCTATCCCGGCAACGGCCCCAACAAGCATCAGCCCCTCGGCACCCAGTGCCAGAACACCGGATTTCTCGGTGATGATCAGTCCCAGAGCCGCGAGGGCAAAAGGCACGGCAAACTCAGGGATGTTACCCATCCAGCTCGTAATCAGGTCCATGATCAGTCTTCCCCTTGCACGCGGCGAATACGATGTCGAATAAAGAAATCTGAAGAGGCGACGCAGATCACCAGTACGGCCTGGATCAGTTGCACCATGGCAAACGGGATTTGATAGAACACCTGAAGGCTTCTACCCGCAACGAACAGGGTGGCAATCAGCAACGCGGCGCAGGTGGCCGCAATGGGATTATTTCGGGCCAGAAACGCGATCAGAATGCCTGAAAACCCATAGCCCACGTAGAAGGAATGTGTGAGGCGACCCTCCTGGCCCGCGGCGACCATAAGGCCAGCCAGTCCCGCCAGGGCGCCGGAAAAGAGCACTGCCATCAGGATGGTTTTGGCAACAGGAACCCCAACGGCACTGGCGACTTTCGGGCTCTTGTCCACGAACCGTAGATAGAGACCGGCGCGGGAGATGTTGACGAACCAGAGTACGAGTAGGGCAATGACAATGGCGATGGGGATCGACAGGCTGAGGCCATTTCCCAACTCCGGCAGAAGCTCGAAGCTTTCATACTTGGGAGAGTATGGGAACGCGTCTTTGGGGTCTTTCCAGGCCCCGTACATCAGGTGCAGCAATACGTTAATCGCAATGTAATTGAGCATCAGGGTCGAAACAATTTCATTAACCTGAAGCTTGAGCCGAAGAAGTACCGGGGCAACCGCCCACAATAATCCGCAGGCCATGGCGGCGGCGATCATCAGTGGAAGACGCATGCCCGGAGCACCGATGTCCCACATGGTGATGGCAGTGGCGCCAATGGCCCCGAAGATCATCTGGCCTTCCAGGCCGAGGTTCCAGAACTTGGCCCGGAACGCCAGGCAACCAGCCAGGCCCACCATAATCAGCGGTGAGGCCTGAAAGAGCACCGATGTCAGGCTCTGGCTATCAAACAGAGTGAGGATCACAAACTCGTTCAGCAGTTCGCCTGCCGGAACTCCCGCGACCACGAGGATGGTGCCGGAAATCAGCAGGCCTAGGATCATGGACCCGGCCAGAATCAGTGCCTGCCAGTGCCAGGCCATCTGCTGGCGGACTTCCAGGGTATATCTGCGCTTTATGAGCGGGCGTTGTAATGCAAATTCAGACATGGTTCACCATTGCTTGGCCAATGGCCTGACGATCGGCAGGCTGTGAAAACTCGTTCACGATACGTCCAGCGGACATGACGCCTATCCGGTCGGCCATGGCCATGACTTCGTCCAGATCCTCACTGATAAGGAGAACCGCTGCGCCATTATCCCGGGCTGCACGCAGCCGTTTCCTGACAGCTTCGGTCGCTTTGACGTCGAGGCCCCGGCTGGGGCTGTGGGCGAGGACAAGTTTAGGGGGATGACTGAACTCCCGGGCGATGACCAGCTTTTGTGCGTTCCCTCCGGAGAGCAGTGCCGATTTCTGTTTCAGCGAACGAACACCCTGGACATCGAATTGTCGAACGGCTTCCGCCGCGTCTGCTTCGATGGCTCCGGTTTTGAGATACCAGAACGGGCCATATCGTCCGGAATGGATGTCGCCCAAGGCAAAGTTGTCAGCGATAGAGAGCGGGCCGGCAAGAGCAGAACCATAACGGTCTGCAGGGATGGCGGCGACGCCGATGGCGCGGCGCCGGGCTGCATCGAAGTCGGCCAGATCGCCTTCGCCGATCAGCTTCATGGTGCCTTCGACACCCTCTGGAATGCCCATCAGGGCGTTGGCCAGTTCGCTCTGGCCGTTCCCGCCGACGCCGGCGATACCGTATATTTCCCCCTTGTTCAGGGTCAGGTCCAGGCCATTCAGGGCCCGGTGGTCACCGGTGCTGGTGAGACCCTTGACGTTCAAATAAGGCTCACCAGATGTCCGTTCCTCTACAGGAATCCTCTGCTCCGGTGCTGATTCGCCGACGGTCAGCTTCACCAGTTCATCCACGGATACCGAATCCGGCTTCAGGCTTTTGATGGTTCGGCCCGAACGCATAATGGTGACCTGATCGGCATAGCGCAGCACGTCGTTCATTTTGTGGGTTACAAGGATGACAGCAGCGCCCTCATGGGCGAATCCCCGCACGGTCGTGAGCAGGTTTTCGGCTTCTTCTTCGGTAAGCACGGCGGTAGGCTCATCCAGAATCAGTATCTTGGCGCCGGCCAGAAGTACTTTAAGAATTTCCACGCGTTGCTGTTCTGCGATGGAGAGTTGATCAATGCGGGCGTCGGGATCAATCCTGAACCCGATGCGCTCGGCCATGGCACGGATGTCGTCAGACACCCGGCGTAGGCGTTCCCGATAAAGCCCGCTGGCCTGGATATGACCCAGGTTCAGCAGGATATTCTCGGCAACGGTGAAGGGAGTCACCAGTTTGAAGTGCTGGTGAACCATTCCGATGCCGAGTTTGGCGGCTTCTTTCGGGCCTTTCAGTTTTACTGGGTTGTCGTCGATGAACAGCGATCCGCCTTCGGGACCATAGAGGCCGGCCACGATGTTCATCAGGGACGACTTGCCGGCTCCGTTTTCGCCGAGCAGGGCGTGAACTTCGCCCCACCTGGCGGTGAAGTCAGCGTCGGACAGGGCCTTGAAACCGTCGAAGGTCTTGCTGACGCCGCTCAGCTGGATCGCGTTCTGTGTACTCATTGCTGGGTAATCACTCCGTCAACAAACCAGTCCATCTGCCACAGGGCGCCATCGGATACGACTTCGCCTTCTGCTGCGCGAACGGTGCCGTTCTGGTCTTTCAGCGGGCCGGCATAGACCTGTAGTTCACCATTCATCAGCTTCTCGCGGGCCGCCATAATCTTGGCTTCTTCTTCCTCATCAACGTTCGGCCCACAGCAGGCGATGTCGGTACCGCCTTCTTTCATGGACAGCAGCGCTCCATGGGGGGCTGGTACCCAGTTGCCGGCGATGATTTTTTCCAGTTCGTTCTTCAGGAAGCGATCCCAGACCCAGACTGACGAACAAACCGTAGCCTTCGGTGCGAACTCGCGGAAATCACGATGGTGACCTGTGCCGTAGACGCCATTTTCCTGGGCAACCAGTTGCGGTGTCGGGGTGTCTACGTGCTGGCCGATGACATCGGCGCCCTGATCGATCAGGGCCTTGGTTGCGGAGCGCTCTTTGGTGGGGTCATTCCAGGCGCCGGTATAGACCACGGTGACGGTTGCATCGGGGTTCATTTCACGGGCACCCATGGCGTAAGCATTGATGGTCCAGTTCACAACACCGAACGGGTTGGCAGCGACGAAACCGAGCTTGCCGGATTCAGACGCTGCGCCGGCTGCCATGCCACAAAGGTACTGGCTCTCGTAGGTACGGCCGTAGTAAGACAGCAGGTTGGGGCCGTTGGTGGTGCCAGAACCGTTCAGGAAGGCGACGTCCGGATAGTCTTCAGACAATGATTTGAATGTATCGGAGTAACCGAAAGCGGTACCGATAATAATGTTGGCGCCACGTTTGATAAAACGCTCGACGGCCGGCCGGATGGCCGAGGCAGATTCAGGAACGCTTTCCACGTACTGAATCTTGATGTCCAGTTCATCCTCCAGGCGCTGACGGGCTTCATCAAAAGCCTGAGTCCAGCCGCCGTCATTGGTCGGAGAGATATAGAGCATGGCGATCTTTGGGTCACTCTTGAGAGTGAAGCCTTCGGCGTGAGCGGTGTTCAATAGGCCCAGGAAACCGGCCAGTGCAAAGCAGGCACTGAATATGAGTTTTTTCATGTTGGTACTTCCTTTGGTTGGGAGAAACGGCTCTACATCATGTGATTGATTCGGAAAACGTTACCTTCCGGGTCCAGCATTACAGCCTGGTACCAGTTGTAATAGGTGGTGTAGGGCTCTTTGATGAGCGTTGCACCAGAGGTGAGAGCTTTGGGAACGTACTCGTCCACCTCTTCCTTGCTGTCCACATCAATGTTCAACAGGAACTTGCAGCCTTTTGTGTCCGAGTAATCATCGAGCTTGAGCAGTTCGTAGGCATCCAGCGCATTGAAACCGATGCAGGAGCGCCCCGTGTCCAGGCCGCGGAAGATGGGTGAACGGATCTCCGGAATTTCCTTGAATCCGAACAGATCCCGGTAAAAAACACTGAGGGCTTCTATATCTTTGGCGAAAACATTGACGTAAGAGAGCGTCCCCATATCAAGCCACCTCCTGGGTGCCACCAAAGGTTGTCTGTTTGACGAATTTGGATTTCAGGTGGTCACCGGAGCTGACAGCCGGGTATTTGCCTTTGCCAGCTTCGTCCAGACAACTGGGCAGACATTCGATCATGGCGTCGTAGTTTGGCTGGTGGAAAAAGACAATGGACTGGCGCGGCTCGGCGGTCTTGGCGTCCAGCGGCGGATTGACAACACGGTGGAGGGTCGAGATCCACTGGTCATTGGTCCATCGCATCATGAGGTCGCCAATATTGACCGCGAAACTGCCCTCCACATAGGGCACGCTGACCCACTCCCCGTTCTGGTTGCATACCTGCAAACCACCCGGTGAGTTGTCGGGTTTGACAATGGTCAGGCTGCCATAGTCGGTATGGGCCCCTGCACGCATCTGGCCAGCTTCAATGTTTGTCCCCATGTTGGGGTAGCTGAGGGTGCGCAGCATGCTGATTTCTTTGTCGATCTTGTCGTCGAAGAAATGCTCGTCCAGCTTGAGGGAGAGGGCAAAAATACGCATCAGCGAACGGGCCAGGTCGCTCATGGCATCGAAATAGTCTGAGTAGGCTTCTTTGAAGCCTTCAATGGTTTCCGGCCACACATTCGGCGCAAAGTGAGGGCCTGCGGCGGCGCCCCGGTGGTACTCGTCGTCCGGTACGTCTGTGGGCCCGATGGAAAAGGATTCTTTCAGGTCTCCCGGCGCGGCTTCTTCCATCGAATAGGACAGGCTTTCTTCGGCAATGGCACTATAACCGCGCACCATATCAGGGCTGGGACGATCCACTTTCCGCTTTTCGATCATGGGCTGGTTGAAAAACTTGCGGCTCAGTGAATAGACGCGATCCACCAGTTCGCTGGGAATTCCGTGGTTGGTGATGACCAGGAAACCAATATCCTTACAGGCCCTGTCGACCTCCTTCGCCACCTGGGCCTTCCCTTCAGGGGTGCCTTCGAAGTAAGGGGCAAGGTCGATCGTTGGTACGTGTTGCAACTGCATGGCACAACCTCCTTCAATTCAGTTTTGCGAGAAGGGCCCGGATAAAAAACAAAGGAGTCGTTCTCGCTCGCTGATTGACGTAGCAGCAAGCGTGCCATTTTTCGATTTTGTTAAAAAACAATCAGTTAGTGGTTTATGAAAAATTGACCCGGATCAAATGGTCTAAATTAGAGCGTATGGTTCTACTTTGAGCCCAAATTAGGGGCAGGAGAGTTTCGGGGAACGAGCTGCTCTCCGATCAGCGGGGGCGGACGCCGTTAAGAATGATGGTTTCGAGGCTACTGAGGGTTTCCTGAAAGAAGCCCGGATCTTCCAGCGTTTTCCCGGCAACGGCTTCTACCTGTACGCGAAAGTCGGCGTAGTGCTGGGTGGTCGCCCATAGCGAAAAAACCAGGTGGTAAGGCTCTACGGGCGCCAGTTTGCCCTGATCAATCCAGGTCTGGATAACCTCTATTTTGTTCTCGACCAGATCGTGCAGTGGCTGTTGCAGTTCGGTCAGCATTAACGGCGCGCCCTGCATGACTTCCATGCAGAACAGTCGGGATTCGGCGGGGTGGTCCCTCGAAAACTCCAGCTTGACCCGAACGTAGTCCCTGATGGCCTCTATAGGATCCTGCTCGACCGTGAATGCCCGCAGCGGTTTGAGCCATAAATCCAGAAGCTCTCGAAGTACGCTGACGTAGAGCTCTTCTTTACTGCTGAAGTAATAGAAGAGGTTGGTTTTGGATACATCGGCCTGAAGTGCAATCTGGTCGATACTGGCGCCGTGCAATCCGTATTTCGAGAAGGTGCTTAGCGCAGCATCCAGAATAGTTGCCCGTTTCTTCTCGCTATTGCGCATTCTTCTATTGAGCGCCGCAGCGGAGGGAACCCGCTGTGGCTTCCGTTTGCCCTCGCTGGCTGTTTCCTTGCCCTTTCTGATGACGCTCACGTAGTTCTCCGCTGGATTGACCGGACGCTCATTCTAGCACCGGATTTCTCGGTGAATAGGTCTTTTAGATGCGATCAGCCGGTTTGCCCCAAAAACGCCCGCAGTGCACAAACCGAGTGCTCTATTTCAGACCAAATGGTCTGAAATTATTAAGTGAAAAGTTGCAGGTAATTGATTTGTAATAATAAAAAGCATTATGGCCGACATTATGCGTTGCTGTTGGGGAACGTGAGTCACAGGTGGTGGCCCGAGTGCGCCATCAGACCGGAAACATCAAGGAGAACCCCATGAGCGAACAGATGAATATCGGCGTCTTCATTCCCATCGGCAACAATGGTTGGCTGATCTCGAAGAACGCGCCTCAGTACATGCCGACGTTCGAGTTGAACAGGGAGATTACCCAGAAAGCAGAGGGCTACGGCTTCGACTTCGCGCTGTCGATGATCAAGCTGCGCGGGTTCGGCGGTGAAACTGAATTCTGGGAGCACAATCTGGAGTCGTTCACCTTGATGGCGGGCCTTGCTGCAGTCACCAGCAAAATCCAGTTATTCGCCACTGCGGCAACACTGACCATGCCGCCGGCCATCGTTGCTCGTATGGCCTCCACCATTGATTCCATCTCCAATGGTCGTTTCGGGGTGAACCTGGTGACGGGCTGGCAGAAACCGGAATACTCCCAGATGGGGCTATGGCCGGGCGATGAATTCTTCGGCTCCCGCTATGAGTATCTTGGTGAATATGCCCAGGTGCTGCGGGATCTCTGGGCGACTGGCCACAGTGATTTCAAAGGCGAGCACTTCCAGATGGATGATTGTCGTGTTAGCCCCGTACCGCAGGCCGACATGAAAGTTATTTGTGCCGGGCAGAGTGAGGCCGGGATGGCGTTTACCGCCAAATATGCCGATTACAACTTCTGCTTTGGTAAAGGGGTGAACACGCCAACTGCCTTTGCGCCAACCGTTGAGCGCCTGGTTAAGGCTACCGAAGAAGCCCAGCGGGAGGTCAGTTCCGTCGCCCTGTTCATGCTGATTGCCGACAAAACTGATGAAGCGGCGCGGGCCAAGTGGGAATCCTACAAGGAAGGTGTCGATGAAGAGGCGGTGGCCTGGCTCGGTGAACAGGGTGCCGCGGACAAGAAGTCCAAATCCGATACCAACATCCGTCAGATGGCAGATCCGACGTCCGCAGTGAACATCAATATGGGCACCCTGGTAGGTTCCTACGAGAGTGTCGCTCGGATGCTGGATGAAGTAGGTACGGTTGAGGGTGTCAGTGGCGTAATGCTGACCTTTGACGATTTCGTTCAGGGCATTGAGGACTTCGGCAAGTACATTCAGCCGCTGATGAAAACGCGGGTACATATCAACCAGGAACTGGAGCAGGCCGTATGAACATCGAAACGGAGCAATCGGGCTACATCCTGAATACCGGCGCGGAACCTGTTCTGGAATTGCCGGGAAAACCGGAAGCCCTGAATGTCCGCGCCAGTGAGTCGGCGCTGGTCGTGGTGGATATGCAGAACGCGTATTCCACGATCGGAGGTTATCTGGACCGGGCCGGCTTCGACGTTTCCACAACCGGACCTGTCATCCAGCAGATCAAAAAGGCGATCGCTGTGGCGCGGGCGGCAGGCATTCCGGTGATTTTCTTCCAGAACGGCTGGGACCCAGAGTACGTTGAAGCTGGTGGCCCCGGTTCCCCGAACTGGTACAAATCCAATGCCCTGAAAACCATGCGTAAGAAACCGGAACTCAATGGCAGCCTTCTTGCCAAGGGTACCTGGGACTATGATCTGGTGGAGGAACTTCAGCCACAGCCCGGCGATATAGTCATACCCAAGCCCCGTTACAGCGGTTTCTTCAACACCTCGTTTGACAGCATTCTGCGCAGTCGGGGTATTCGCAACCTGATCTTTACCGGCATCGCGACCAACGTCTGTGTTGAATCGACCCTGAGAGACGGCTTTTTCCTGGAGTACTTCGGGGTGGTTCTGGCCGATGCCACGCACCAGGCTGGCCCGGAGTTCATCCAGCAGGCCGCGTTGTACAACATTGAAACGTTCTTCGGCTGGGTGTCCAGCACAGAAGATTTCTGCCAGACCTTCGGCGGCGCTACAGGCGACGCAGAAACAGCTCAAACTGAATCCACAGCTGCATAAAAGACGGAGATACACCATGCCAAAGACTTCCATTATTCCCGCAGGTTCAGGAAAACCGCTGGCTCCTTACGTCCCCGGCTCCATGGCCGATGGCGTTGTGTACGTTTCCGGGACTTTGCCGTTTGACAAGGACACCAACGTGGTTCACGTCGGCGACGCAGAAGCCCAGACCCGGCACGTACTGGAGATCATCAAAGGCGTTGTTGAAGCGGCGGGCGGAACCATGGACGACGTTACCTTCAACATGATCATGGTCACCGACTGGGACAACTACGCGGCGGTCAACAAGGTGTATGCCGAGTACTTTCCGGGAGAGAAACCGGCCCGTTATTGCATTCAATGTGGCCTGGTGAAGCCGGATGCATTGGTTGAAATCGCCAGTATTGCGCACGTAGGTAAATGATGACTGGTGCCGTAAGCTCACTTTATTGGGAAATCCATGGCCCGGCCGACGGTGAGCTCGTCGTGCTCAGTGCCGGGCTCGGTGGGTCAAGGAATTACTGGGCGGCTCAGTTGCCCGCTCTAACCAAGTATTATCGGGTGCTGGTCTATGACCATTTCGGCACCGGGCGCAGCCGGGGTGAAATCCCGGAGCTCTACACGGTTGAAGCGATGGCGGCAGAGCTTGGCGGGTTGCTGGAGGATCAGGTGTCCGGGCCGGTGCATTTCATTGGTCATGCACTGGGCGGGCTGATCGGTCTGGAGTTGGCGCGACGGTCGCCGGAGTTGGTTGCCAGCCTGCTGTTAATCAACGCCTGGTCAGAACCCAATGCGCATTCCCGGCGATGCTTCTCGGTGCGCAGGAAGTTACTGCTGAATTCCGGGCCTGAGGCGTATCTCGAAGCCCAGCCTCTGTTCCTGTACACGCCGGTATGGATAGCCGCCAACACTGAGTGGCTGGAGCAGGAGTCTTCTCATGCGTTGGCCAGTTTCCCGCCTCCGGCAAATGTTCTAAGGCGCATCGCGGCGCTTCTGGCCTGGCAACCGGCTGCGCAGGAGCTGGCCAAAGTGCGTGCAGAGACGCTCGTGCTTGCGACCCGTGATGACTCATTGGTGCCTTGGACCTGTTCCCAGAAGCTGGCGGCCCGTCTGCCAAATTCCAGCATTCGGCTTCTGCCCGAAGGTGGTCATGGGGTCAATGTCACAGAGGTTGAACGGTTCAATGAACTGATGCTCGATCACCTCAGGAAACATCGTTTGCCCGCAGCGGCGTTAACCACCCAGGAGGCCCTATGAGCCAACAACTTGATGAAAAGGCCCTCGGTCAACTGTTTACCGAGGCGCGCACCCACAATGGCTGGTTGGATCAGTCCATCCCGGAAGACACGCTCCGGGCGTTATACGACCTGGTGAAAATGGGCCCGACATCTGCCAACTGCAGCCCGGCTCGATTTGTGTTTGTCAGAAGTGCCGCTGGAAAGGAGAAACTGGCGCCCTGTCTGTCCAGCGGTAACCTGGACAAGACAATGAGTGCTCCGGTCACGGTGATCGTGGCTTATGACGAAGAGTTTTACGAGCGACTGCCCGAGTTGTTTCCCCATGGCGATGCTCGAAGCTGGTTTACCAGCAGCCCCGAAATGGCTTACGAAACTGCATTTCGTAACAGTTCAATGCAGGCTGCCTACCTGATACTGGCTGCCCGGTCGCTGGGCCTGGATACCGGGCCAATGTCCGGCTTTGATCCTGGCAAGGTCAATGAGGCGTTCTTCGCTGGGAATACGTGGAAAGTCAATCTTCTGATCAACCTTGGCCACGGCAATCCGGACAAGGTCTATGGCAGATTGCCTCGCCTGGAATTCGACAACGCTTGCCGACTGGCATAAGGAGAGAATGATGAAATCTCAACCGCAACTTCGTGAGGTGCTCACCATGCCGCCGCTCGTGGACAAGCAGTCGTTCCGCAATGCCATGTCCACCCTGGCCGCAGCCGTCAATGTTGTCACTACCGATGGGCCGGGTGGTCGAGCGGGATTCACTGCTACGGCTGTCTGCAGCGTTTGCGACGAGCCGCCTACCCTGTTGGTGTGCCTGAACCGTGGCGCATCGGTGTACGACGCCTTCCGGCAGAATGACAGCATCTGCGTCAACACGCTGGCTGATCACCAATCCGATTTATCGAATCTGTTCGGCAGCAAAACGACCATGGAACAGCGCTTTGCCGGCGCAACCTGGAGCACCGCGGTCACCGGCGCACCGGTATTGGAAGAGGCGCTGGTGAGCTTCGACTGCACCGTGAGCAAGCGGGTAAGTGTGGGTACTCACGACATTCTGTTCTGTGAGGTCGCGAACGTCCGCCATCAGGATGATATCGGTGGTCTGGTCTACTTTGATCGGGGTTACCACCGTCTGAAAAGCGAGTGACGGGGTCTCTTGCTGTCCGGTAACCGACCGCCCGGACAGCATGGAACGTTAAGCCATCAGTTGTTCCGCCATCCGGTTCTGTTCTTCAATGATGTGAGGCAGGGAACGGGTCAGCAGGTGGCCCTCTTCTATCACCACACGACCATTGATGATGCTCCATTGCACGCGCGGTGGTGTGCAGAACACCAGCGAGGCCAGTGGATCGCTCTGGCCGCCGGCCATGGCAATATCATCGGTGCGAAAAGCCACGATGTCCGCGCAGTAGCCCGGCTGAATTCTGCCCAGGGCATCCCCCCGGCCGAGCACTTCCGCGCCACCACGGGTAGCGATCCGCAGCGCTTCCCGGGCGGTCATGGCGCCGGGCTCCTGATCCCTCACGCGGGCTGACAACATGGCCAGGCGTGCCTCATCCAGCAGGTTGCCACTATCATTTGAGGAGCTGCCGTCCACGCCGAGTCCCACCTTTACCCCGGCATCCACCATTTTCCGGACCGGGGCAATGCCTGAGGCTAATCGCATGTTTGAGCAGGGGCAGTGAGCGACGCCAGTACCGGTTCGAGCGAACAGAGCAATGCCGGGGTCATCCAGGTGTACGCAGTGGGCGTGCCAGACATCCTCTCCGACCCACCCGACCTCTTCCGTATATTCGGTCGGCGTCATGCCATAGCGTTCCTGGCTGAAGGCCAGATCCTTCCAGTTTTCCGCCGTGTGGGTATGTAAGCCTACCTTCAATGACCGGGCCATGGTGGCGGCGTCGCGCATCAGGTCGGTTGTTACGGTAAATGGCGAACAGGGTGCCAGCGCCACCCGAGCCATGGCGTCCGGGCTGTGATCATGGTGTGTTTCCACGACTCGCAACATGTCCTTGAGGATCGCACTTTCATCCTGCTCCACCAGTTCATCCGGTGGCAACCCACCCTTGCTCTGGCCCAGGCTCATGGCGCCCCGAGCGCCATGGAAACGGATGCCCATTTCTGCGGCCGCCTGGAAACTGTCGTCCAGAGTGATGCCGTTGACATGCAGATAGGCGTGGTCGGCGGCGGTGGTGCATCCCGATAGCATCAGCTCCGCCATGGCGGTTCGGCTGGCAGCTCGTTGCATGGCCGGGGTGATGTTTCGCCAGACTGGAAACAGGGCGCTCAGCCAGTCGAACAGCTCGCCATTCTGTGCAGCGGGCAGCGCACGAGTCAGAGACTGGAACATGTGGTGATGGGTATTGATCAGCCCCGGACTCACCACATGACCCTTCAGGTCGATGGTGCGATCTGCAGTATCGGGGCAGTCGTCGGCAGCGCCGACCGCTTCAATACGGTTGTTGCGGACCAGAATGTAACCATTCTCGATCTCTCTGTCGTTGTCGTCCATGGTGGCGATAACGCGAGCATTTTTAAGTAGCAGAGTTTCTGTCATTGCTGAAATCGTCTTGGTGGTAAATGGGGCTGATTACTATGCAAGAGCAATGCCTGTCTGGTTTTCGGTAAAAGCCTGACCTTATGGTCAATTAAATAGCAGTGTGCACTTTTTTGAGGCGGAATATCTGTTAAAGAGTCCGATAATGGGGCTTTTAAGGCGGATTTTTATGGCATGTCATTTGCAAATTATCTGACCAACTGGATAACAAAGCATGGAGTGATGCAGGAGAAAACATGCCGAACGAGACACAGGAAATACCCGTAATTCATTTTGAGCGGTTCTTGAACGGAACCAGTGCGGAACGTAAATCGGTGGCGGACCAGATGCGTCGGGCCAGTCAGGATTGGGGGTTTTTCTATCTGTCGGGTTGTGGAATGCCAGATGAGCAGCTGGAAGCGGCATTCTCCGGTTCGAAAGCGTTTTTTGCTCTGCCACAGAAGGATAAGCAAGGGGTCGCCTGGCAGAACCCGGAGAGTAATCGAGGTTATGTTGGGATCAAGCGGGAAAAGCTTGATCCCACCCGTCCGGGTGACTTGAAAGAGGCTTTCAATCTAGCGCCGGAAGGCCCCGGTCCGGACACCCATAAAAACCTCTGGCCCGCCGGCTATCCCCGTTTCGAGACTGTTATGACCCGGTTTCTCGGGGAGTGCATTCTAACCGCCGACCGGGTGCTACAAGCTTTCGCCCTCGCGCTGGGGCAGCCGGAAGATTTCTTCAAGAATGCCCACAACGAACACGACCATACCCTGCGGCTGTTGCATTACCCGCCATTACCCGAAGGATTTGAGCCGGAAGACGGTGAAAGTCGTGCCGGAGCCCATACCGATTACGGCAGTATCACCCTCTTGTTCCAGGATGATGTTGGCGGTCTTGAGGTCTGCACCCGCTCGGGAGAATGGATCCGGGCGACGCCGATACCCGGCACCGTTGTGGTCAATACCGGGGACCTGATGCATCGCTGGACCAACCATGTGTTCTGTTCGACGCCGCATCGGGTGAACGTCGCACCAGAGCATCGTCATCGTGATCGTTATTCCATTGCCTTTTTCTGCCACCCCAACAAAACATCGGAAATAGCCTGCATCGAGAGTTGCGCCACCGCAGACAACCCTGCGATTTATGGGCCTATCTCGGCAGGGCAGCACCTGAATGAAAAACTCACCAACACCTACGGGGCCCAGGCCCAGAACTGAGGAATGACAATGAAACAACTGAAGAACATTGCGGCGGGTCTCACGCTGTCGTTCGGTGCTGCCGCCGGTTTCGTCCAGGCAGAGGAACTGACCCCGGTAACCGTTGCCACAACCTGGTATGCCCAGGCCGAACACGGTGGTTTCTATGCCGCAAAGGCCATGGGGATTTATGAAAAGCACGGACTGGATGTCACCATCAAGATGGGTGGCCCCCAGGTGAACAATGTGCAGTTGCTCATGGGTGGGTCGGTGGATTTCATCATGGGCTACAGCCTGCAGTCGCTCAACGCCGTTAACCAGGGAATCCCTCTGGTAACAGTCGCCGCATTCTTCCAGAAAGATCCGCAGTCGTTAGTGGTTCATGAGGGTGTTGGCAATGACTCTCTGGAAGCCATGAAGGGCAAATCCATGCGTGTTCCTACCGCAGGACGGGTTGCCTACTGGCCGTGGCTGAAAACTGAATATGGTTACACCGATGACCAGTTGCAGGCCTACGACTACAGCTTCGCTCCGTTCATCCAGGATGATCAGACGATTCAGCAGGGCTACGTAACCAATGATGGTTTCTTCCTGGATCAGGCCGGGGTCAAGGGAAAAAGCCTGCTACTGGCCAACTATGGCTGGGAGGCCTATGCGGCCACGCTGGATACCACGGCTGACAGGATCGAAGAGAATCCGGAGGTTGTGCAGAAGATGGTTGCCGCAACAGCGGAGGGCTGGAAGGCCTATTTCGAGAATCCGGCCCCGGCGAATGCCCTGATCAAGGAAGACAACCCCGAAATGCAGGATGCGTTGCTGGCCTACAGCCATGCGAAAATGCAGGAGGAGGGTATTCTTCTGTCCGGCGCTGCCGAGGACGGTCGTTACGGGATGATGACCCTGGAACGTTGGCAGGCATTCTTTGAGGATATGGTTGAAGCAGGCACCCTGCCGGAGGATCTGGACTGGAAAAAGGCGTTTGATCTGTCCTATATACAATCGGTCTACGCCGACTGATCAGCGTACCCGATAGTATGAATCAGAAGGACGGCCCGAAAGGCCGTCCCAGATTGCTGACGAACCCCGGTTTTCCGGGGTTCGTTGCATTTGGGTGTTTTAAATTCAATTGGCGATGGATTGAGCCCAATATTCCCGATCGGATTGCCAA
>NZ_LSMM01000055.1:0-39759 GCF_001566815.1 Marinobacter sp. Hex_13 | reverse complement strand
CCTTACCGGGCCCATAGGGGACTTGCACCCCCAAGTCATCCGGCCAGCACCACCTGCACCGGAACAGCGCCGTCAAGGCGCTACGCGCCATGCCTGGCGCACCATAAAAAAACCGGCAGCCCGAAGGCTGCCGGTTTTCGACTACTTGATAGATTAGCTGGTTAGCTGATCAGAAGTAGTAAACACCACCAACGGCCAGCGCAGCACCAGAAAGGACCACCGACCGTTGCAATGCCTCGCAATAGGGCGACACCTCAACCCCGCCCCGGCACACCTCCAACCTCCAGAAGAAACGTGACCGGCCCATCGTTTACCAAGGCCACCTTCATGTCCGCGCCGAACCGCCCCTGGCCAACCCGAGCTGCGCCCAACTGCGACCCACACGAGGCCACGAATTCATGAAACAGTGTTTCGGCAGATTCCGGGCCCGCTGCTACCGAAAATCCCGGACGGGATCCGGACCGGGTATCAGCAGCAAGCGTAAACTGGGGAACAACGAGGAGGGAGCCGCCCGTATCGAGCAGGCTGCGATTCATCCGTCCCTGGTCGTCGGGAAATACCCGGTAGGCGAGTAATTTTCGACACAGTTCCCGCACCGTGCTGGAGTCGTCTGACTTCTCCACACCGAGCAACAACAAAAGCCCCGAACCAATCTCGGAGATGATCTCATTGTCGACGGTGACGCTGGCGTGGGTAACCCGCTGTATCAGCCCTTTCATCAAGCTCCCTGCGCAAGGACTCAAAATTCGGAAGGAAGTTTATCCACGCACCAGGCTCGCCGCAACCTTCTTCATGTGACTTTACGTATCCCTACCTTCAAGCTTCGCAGCGACCTCATCGACACCACGCATCAGGGCATCAATGATGGCGGGCTCGGACGCCGAGTGCCCTGCATCCCGTATGATCCTCAAGTCTGCTTCCGGCCAGGCCTGGCTCAAAGCCAGAGCATTGTCCAGCGGACAAACCATATCGTAACGGCCATGGACAATGATGCCTGGAATATCCTTGAGCAACGCCGCGTCACGTACGATCTGATCATCTTCCAGAAACGCATTATTCATGAAGTAATGGCATTCGATTCGGGCCAGGGCAATGGCCACATGGGGATGCCCAAAGTGCTCAACCACACGCGGATTCGGGTGCAGGGTCGCACACCGTCCCTCCCAGATGGACCACGCCTTGGCAGCCTGCATCTGTTCCAGTTCGTTGCTGCTCGTCAGGCGACGGTAATAGGCCGCGACGAGATCGCCACGCTCACCCTCCGGAATGGGCGCCAGGAAATCCCGCCAGTAATCGGGAAACACGCGGCTTGCGCCTTCCTGGTAAAACCAGTGAATATCCCTGGGCCGACAAAGAAAAATCCCCCTTAGCACCAGGCCAAGCACCCTGTCCGGGTGCGACTGGGCATACACCAGGCTCAGCGTAGACCCCCAACTGCCGCCAAACAGTATCCATCGGTCCACCCCGAGAAAGGTCCGCACCGTTTCTATATCGTCCACAAGATTTTGCGTGGTGTTTCCAACAAACTCCGCCAGAGGCCTCGAACGGCCTGCACCACGCTGATCCATCAGAATAATTCGGTAGCGTTCGGCATCGAAAAAACGGCGGTGATAGTCCTCGCACCCACCACCCGGCCCACCATGGACGACCAGAACAGGAATGCCATCCGGATTGCCGCTTTCTTCAACAAAAAGCTCATGAGGGGGATCAACTGCGATGCGATGTTGGGCGTTAGGCTTGATATCTGGAAACAGGGTGAGCATGAGGCGCTCCGGACAAAGGATTTAACCGGAGTTTAGCTGAAGACAACGAAAAAGGGGCGGGCCACATTGGCACCGCCCCTTAATATCACGTACTGAAGATTACTTCTTATGAGCGCGCTTACGCTCATTCTCGGTCAGAAGCTTCTTGCGCAGGCGGATCGACTTGGGCGTCACTTCCACCAATTCATCTTCATCGATGAACTCCAGAGCCTGCTCAAGGGTATGCTTGATCGGCGGCACCAGGCCGATGACCTCGTCCTTGCCGGACGCACGCATATTGTCCAGCTTCTTCCCCTTGGTGGGGTTAATCACCAGATCGTTGTCACGACTGTGAATACCACACAACTGACCTTCGTACACTTCCTGGCCGGGATCCAGGAACAACTTGCCCCGGCTCTGCAGTGTTTCCAGCGAATAAGTCAGCGCGGCACCAGTTGCCATTGACACCAGCACACCGTTCTGACGACTGGTCACATCACCGCTCTTAATAGGGCCGTAATGGCTGAAGGTTGAAGTCAAAATACCCGAACCGGAGGTCATGGTCAGGAAGGCGTTACGGAAACCGATCAGCCCGCGCGCCGGAATCGTATACTCAAGACGCATACGGCCCTTTCCGTCCGGCACCATGTTGGTCATTTCACCCTTGCGGAGCCCCATCTGATCCATAAGCGCACCCTGGTGCTGCTCTTCGATGTCGATGATGACGTTTTCGTACGGCTCCTGTTTAACACCATCGATCTCACGGATAACCACTTCCGGACGACCCACGGCGAGCTCAAAGTTCTCGCGACGCATGTTTTCGATCAACACTGAGAGGTGCAGCTCGCCACGGCCGGATACCTTGAACTTATCTGCCGACTCACCTTCTTCAACTCGCAGAGCAACGTTGTGCAGCAGCTCTTTTTCCAAACGCTCTTTGATGTTGCGGCTGGTGACAAACTTACCTTCCTTGCCACAAAACGGTGAGTCGTTGACCTGGAACGTCATGGAAACCGTCGGCTCATCCACCGTCAACGGCGGCAAGGCTTCAACATTGGCCTGGTCACACAAGGTGTCAGAGATGTACAGCTCATCCATGCCGCTGACGCAAATAATGTCGCCCGCCTGCGCTTCGTCGACTTCAACACGCTGCAGCCCGGAATGGCCCATGATCTTGAGAATACGGCCCTGGCGCTTTTTGCCGTTGGCACCAATGGCCGTAACCGGAGAGTTGGTTTTAATCTTGCCGCGCATAATGCGGCCGATGCCAATAACGCCCAGGAAGCTGTTGTAGTCCAACTGAGAAATCTGCATCTGGAACGGACCGTCCCGGTCGACGTTGGGCGCAGGTACGTGATCAACGATGGCCTGGAAAACCGCGTCCATGTTGTCGTCCAGCTTTTCGTGATCCATTCCGGCAATGCCGTTCAGGGCACTGGCGTAGACAATCGGAAAGTCCAGCTGCTCATCGCTGGCGCCGAGGTTGTCGAACAAGTCGAACACCTGATCCACTACCCAGTCCGGGCGAGCTCCAGGGCGGTCAATCTTGTTCACGACGACAATCGGGTGCAGGCCCGCATCAAACGCTTTCTGGGTGACAAACCGGGTTTGTGGCATCGGGCCATCAATAGAGTCAACCACGAGCAACACGCAATCGACCATACTCATGACACGCTCGACTTCACCCCCGAAATCGGCGTGACCCGGGGTGTCCACGATATTGATGTCGTAGTCGTGCCACTTCAGCGCCGTGTTCTTGGCCAGAATGGTAATACCACGTTCTTTTTCCTGGTCATTGGAGTCCATGACACGCTCGTTTTCGAGCTCTTTGCGATCCAGAGTGCCGGACTGGCGAAGAAGCTGGTCAACCAGTGTGGTCTTGCCATGGTCAACGTGGGCGATGATGGCGATATTACGAAGTTTATCAATCACAACTATAATCCTGCAGCATGCACTGAATGACCTGAGAGGTCTTCAGTAGGCGCAAAGCCCCTTACATGCCGTCTCAAATCCGTAAAATGAATTTCATTTGTCGGGCCGGGAAGCCCGAATACCCCCTGAAGAAACTCAGCGTCTGTGCTGAATACCTGAGGCAAAAATGAAGTGGCGCGCAGTATATAGCAAACTCACTTGCGTTTATATGAAGAAAAACGCCTATCGAAGCAACAACCCATCTGCATCATTTTGGTGCATTATTTCAGCTATCGCACCGTTTTAACGCACCACGAAAGAGCGATAGGGCCACCCAATCAGCACATATCGCTCCAAAACAGCCCGAACGCCTTGGTATTGCGCACTTGTGGCGCATGCATCAAAAACTGGCAAGGCTATTGCTAAACCTTAAGCAGCCGAATTTGCAGGTAACTCGCAACAGCTTTTGTTAAGCTGCCCTACCTGAAAGAAAGATCGGGAGTCAGCACTGCTGAACGATCCGGCAACAATGTACACAGAAATCGCCCGCACGGCGGGATAACAGACGGAGCATGCACAATGTCCAAGACGATTGATCTGATCAAGGAACACGAAGTCAAATGGATCGACCTGAGATTCACTGACAGCCGTGGCAAAGAACAACACGTAACGCTGCCGGCCACCGAGGTGGACGAGGACTTTTTCAGCGACGGCAAGATGTTCGACGGCTCTTCAATCTCCGGCTGGAAAGGCATCAATGAATCCGACATGATTCTGATGCCGGACGACAGCACCTCCGTGCTGGACCCGTTCACCGAAGAAACCACACTGAACATTACCTGTGACATCGTAGAGCCTTCCACCATGCAGGGCTATGAGCGTGACCCACGCTCCGTTGCCCGCCGTGCGGAAGAGTACCTCAAGTCCACGGGCATCGCTGACGGTGCCCTGTTTGGTCCGGAACCTGAGTTCTTTGTTTTCGATTCTGTTAAATGGAATGTGGATATGCAGGGCGCTTCCTACCACATCCACTCTGAAGAAGCCGCCTGGGTATCCGGCGAAGACTTCGATCGCAACAACATCGGTCACCGCCCGGGTGTTAAAGGTGGTTACTTCCCGGTTCCGCCAGTGGATAGCCTGCACGACCTGCGTGGCGCCATGTGTGCCGCTATGGAATCCATGGGCCTGGAAATTGAGGTTCATCACCACGAAGTCGGCACCGCTGGCCAGTGTGAAATCGGCGTTGGCGCCAACACCCTGACCCGCAAGGCTGACGAAGTGCAGATTCTCAAGTACTGCGTACACAACGTGGCCCACGCCTACGGTAAAACCGCCACCTTCATGCCCAAGCCTGTGGTTGGTGATAACGGCTCCGGCATGCACGTACACATGTCCCTGAGCAAAGACGGCAAGAACCTGTTCGCAGGTGACAGCTATGCCGGCCTGAGCGAAGCAGCGCTTTACTATATCGGTGGTGTCGTCAAGCACGCCAAGGCCATCAACGCCTTTACCAACCCTGCAACCAATAGCTACAAGCGTCTGGTTCCGGGCTACGAAGCACCGGTTATGCTGGCCTACTCCGCCCGTAACCGTTCGGCCTCCATCCGTATTCCATACGTGAACAGCCCGAAAGCACGTCGTATCGAAGTGCGTTTCCCTGACCCGGCGGCCAACCCGTACCTGGCGTTCGCTGCATTGATGATGGCCGGCCTGGATGGTATCCAGAACAAGATCCACCCGGGCGATGCCATGGACAAGGATCTGTACGACCTGCCGAAGGAAGAAGCGCTGAACATTCCGAAGGTTGCTGAAACCCTGTCCGAAGCTCTGGATTGCCTGGCTGAAGATCATGAATTCCTGACCCGCGGCGGCGTGTTCACCGAGGACATGATTGCCGGCTACATCGATCTGAAGCGCGGTGAAGTTGAGAAACTGAACATGACCACGCATCCGGTCGAGTTCCAGCTCTACTACTCCTGCTAATCCGTTCGTAAGGATCAGCAACCCAGAAAAGCCCCGCCTCGTGCGGGGCTTTTTCGTGTACGACCGCACATTTCGGCCAGCCTTAACGGAATGTAACCAAGCTACCGGGTAATGGCGTTGAAATACTCATGACTGGCGCTGATAATCGGATAAAACAATCAAACAGGTTGTCTCTATGAATGCACGGTTCGCACTACTCTCAGGCATTGTCGCTCTCGCGGCGTTTCCGGTTTCCGCCGAGGTCTATCGTCAGGTGGATGCTCAGGGCAACGTTACCTATACCGACGAACCCTCGGAAGGCACGCCTGCTGAGGAGATCAAAGTGAAACCGGTCACCACGGTCACCCTGCCAAAACTCGAAGCGGTTCGTGAGCCAGAGCGGTTGCGGGAAAAAGTGCAACAGGAAGGCTCCGTCTACGACAGCGTCCGTTTCCTCGCGCCGGGCGATGACCAGGCCTTCCACAGTGGCAGCGGCGACGTGGAATTCCGCGTGACCAGTTCACCTGGCCTTCGGGGCAGCCACAAGTACGAAGTGACACTCGACGGCCAACCGGTTGGCCAGAGCGCTTCCGGGACAGTGATGGTGCGCAATGTGTTTCGCGGCACCCACGATGCAGGCGTCAATATCGTCGACAGCAACGGTGTTACCGTCAAGAGCGGCGAAACCATTACCTTCACCATCCACCGGCCCAGCGTCAACAACTGATGCACCCTTCCGGGGCCCCGACCGCTTCGAGCCGGGGCGCCATACAAACGCAGACCTGTAGCGGTTAGCGAACCACCACGCCATTCTTTATTGCACCATTTTAGTGCGACCGCACCATAAAAAAGCCATACTCTGACCATTCCCAGGGCGGATATCCGCGGGCAGGCTTTACGCAATGATATTTCTGCACTACACCACGCCGTGTTCACAGGCCTGTAACCCGCATGCCCGCTAAATGCGCACTGTCATAGCCACGAACAGCCAATGTGGTTCGTTTTTTGCAAAACTGCCTTAGCAACCCGCAAGGCCCATCAAAAGGGACAAACGAATGGCGATACCGGCCGGATACAAAAGCATACTGGACAGCCTGACCACAGCCGTACTGGTGCTGAGTGACGGGTTGCGGGTCCAGTACCTGAATCCGGCGGCCGAAAGTCTGTTTGAAACCAGCGTAACCAGAAGTAAGGGAGCCCCGATCAACGACATCCTGATCGACTCTGAAGATGCCCTACAAACACTGTATGCGGCAGCCGAGAATGGCCAGTCGTACACCAGACGCGAAGCGGAGTTCATACTGACAAGCGGATTGCGGCTAACGGTTGATTATTCCGTGTCCCCCATAAGCCTTGAGCCAACGGAACTGTTGATCGAAATCCAGCCCAGGGACCGCTTGCTACGGATCAGCCGGGAAGAAGACATCATCTCCCAGCAGGAAACCACCCGGATACTGGTCCGGGGCATGGCCCATGAAATCAAAAACCCTCTTGGAGGTATTCGCGGGGCCGCCCAGTTGCTGGACCGCGAACTGCACAACGAAGACCAGAAAGAATACACCCAGGTGATCATTGCAGAAGCGGACCGCCTGCGAACCCTGGTGGACCGCATGCTCGGCCCGAACAAAGCCCCAAAAATGGCGTCCACCAATATTCATGAGGTTCTGGAGCGCGTCAAAACCCTTTTGGAAGCTGAGAGCCGCGGCCGCTTGAACTTCCGGAGAGATTACGATCCCAGCCTCCCCGAGTTCCAGGGCGACAAGGAACAGCTGATTCAGGCTTTCCTTAACATCGCCCGCAACGCCATGGAAGCCGCGTTCGAGAACCAGGCGGAGATGACCGGCGACGAACAGCCGACGATCACCTTCCGCACACGCGCATTGCGACAGTTCACCATCGGCCACAAACGCCATCGCCTGGTGTGCCGCGTGGATGTGATTGATAACGGCCCGGGCATACCACCGGATCTGTTGCAAAACGTTTTCTACCCGATGATCAGTGGGCGAGCCAGCGGCACAGGCCTCGGCCTCTCCATCACCCAAAGCATCATCGGGCAACATCACGGGCTTGTTGAATGCGAGAGCGAGCCCGGAAAAACCGACTTCATCATCTTCCTGCCTCTGGAGGAAAACCAATGAGCCAACCGGCAAACGTCTGGATAATTGACGACGATCGCAGTATACGTTGGGTGCTGGAGCGCGCCCTGAACCAGGCCGGTATGCAGCCCCGGGTGTTTGAAAGTGGCGAAAGCATCATGATGAGGCTGGAGCACGAACAGCCCGATGCCATCATCAGCGACATCCGTATGCCCGGCGTCGACGGCATCACCTTGCTCTCACAGATTGTTGACTCACACCCGGATCTGCCGGTGATCATCATGACCGCCCATTCCGACCTGGAAAGCGCGGTGACCAGCTACCAGACGGGCGCCTTCGAGTACCTTCCAAAACCGTTTGACGTGGATGATGCCGTCGCACTGGTGAAGCGGGCCGTTGCTCACAGCCACGAACGCCGGGCCACCTCGGAGCCGCAAGCCGAAAGCGCACAGAGAAATGCCGAAATCATTGGTGAAGCGCCTGCGATGCAGGAGGTGTTCAGGGCCATCGGCCGATTGTCCCACTCCAACATCACCGTACTGATCAATGGCGAAAGTGGTACCGGTAAGGAACTGGTTGCCCAGGCCCTTCACAACCACAGCCCCCGGGCCAGCCACCCTTTTATCGCACTCAACATGGCCGCGATTCCAAAGGACCTGATTGAGTCCGAGCTGTTTGGCCATGAGAAAGGCGCCTTCACCGGAGCGGCTGCCGCCAGGCAGGGTCGCTTCGAGCAATCCAACGGAGGCACCCTGTTCCTCGACGAGATCGGTGATATGCCCGCCGACACCCAGACACGGTTATTGCGGGTGCTTGCGGATGGGGAGTTCTATCGGGTGGGCGGCACCACGCCTATCAAAGTGGACGTCCGCATCATCGCGGCTACACACCAGGACCTGGAAAAGCTCGTCCAGGCGGGCACCTTTCGGGAAGATTTGTTCCATCGCCTGAATGTTATCCGGGTGCACTTGCCAAAACTCGCGGAGCGCCGCGAGGACATCCCGCGGTTAATGGAACATTTCCTCAAGCGGGCTGCCCGGGAACTGGCAGTGGAAACCAAAATACTGCGCCCGGAAGCCGAAGAATACCTCACCACCCTGCCCTGGCCCGGCAACGTCCGCCAGCTTGAGAACACCTGTCGCTGGCTGACGGTGATGGCCAGTGGCCGCGAGGTTCACATCGATGACCTGCCGCCCGAGCTGATGCAGCAGGCCGAAGCGCCGGCCACCGGCCAGACTTGGCAGGAAGGCCTGCGCAACTGGTCGGAACAGGAGCTCAAACGCGGCCACAAAGGCATTCTGGATACCGCCGTGCCGGAGTTTGAGCGCATCATGATCGAGACCGCGTTGAAGCACACCGGCGGGCGCCGGCGTGATGCCTCCATCCTGCTAGGCTGGGGACGGAATACCTTGACCCGCAAGATTAATGAACTCGGGATGGATCACCCGGAGGGGGAGGAGGACTGAGCCCCCTTCCCGCTATTTCTCCTGCCAGTAGATAACGCGGTCATGGCCACGGTAGACGCCGAAGGTGGCCAGGGCTGAGGGATCCTCAAGTGAGCCGTCGCCGTTGAAGTCGTCCTTTAGCCAGTCAGCTACGGCCCACGTCAGCGTGTCTGTCCCCTGCGAACCCGCCGGCGCCAGCCGAAGCGGGCCAGCCTCTCCTGCATTGAAAGTACCGGAATCTGAAGCCAGGGTATGGTGCGCCGCGGTGCCACCGATATTGTCTGTTGTCCAGCCCGTGCAACTGTCAGCCGTATTTACCACAAATCGGGAGCCATTCCAGTATTCCACTTGGAAGGGCATCGGGAGTTCGTCAATGTTCTCCGGGCCAGACACGTTTTCCATGGACAGGCGACCGTAGCGCACGTCGAAATTCGCGGCCGGTGTAAAGAGGTAGGGGGCGCCAGCACCGGCCACTCCGTCCGAATCCACGATATCAGTAACACTGTATTCCAAAGCGGGGTCAAACAAGGGAACGCGGGCTTCCGGGACCTTATTGTAGGTGACCGTGTCATCACTGGCGTAGTCAAACTGCAACAGGCCAGGGTCAGGCTCATCACCCCTTAGCGTTCCGCCCCCCGAAACGACAGTGACCGCCAATGGACTGCCATCGCGGTTCAACACAGTGGAATCAGCCGCAGGTGCTGTTCGACTGATTCCTGCGGTGGAAAGCCGCTGAAAACCCGGCTCCGTGTAGTTGAGCGTGCGGTTTCCCTCAACGGATACCGGTTCAATCGTCAGACTCGGAACCAGTTCCCACACCATGTCCAACCCGATGTAAGAAAACGACGTAGCCACTGTACATCCCGCTTCCAGTTCGCCTGGACCCAGTTCACCCGGATCAACGGTCACCTCAAAACGGTCGGGATAGAAACGACCGGTTGGACCACTGCTTCCACCCGGCGCCGTCAATCCAAGATAGGTACCCGTGCCCGGATCTGCCTTGAACCGAAAAACACCCACTTCCGACACATTCACACTGACCGTCTCAGTAGCATCTGCCGAACGAGTATGGGAATAGATCAATGGCGTGACTATGCCATCGTCACCGCCCGATGGTGCAACTACCTCCGATGACAGCGGAATGTCCGACAGACGGAAGTTGGGTGTTACCGGATTGCCCTCGCAGAGGCTAACGTCACTTTCTTCTTCCCACCCGACGGCTGTAATCGATAGATTGAAGTCTTCCTCGGCTTTCACAAACAGAGGGCAAGAGGCATCCCCGTCTGAGCATTCGCCGCCTGTTCGGACACAAAAGCCCGCCGGTACACTGACAAACTGATCGGCACCGGGCATCACCAGCCCCGCGTCGTCCGTTGCCGCAGAACCGCGATACTCGGCGTTCAGTTGCATATTACCGGCATCAGGATATTGAACATCGATTTCCGCAATACCATCAGCGCCAAAGTCAAGATCAAGTATCGTAGGATTGCTACCGTCGCCACTGATATCGCCGCCATCCACCGAAAGGGCACGACTGACAGGGCGACCGCTCGGGCCCGGGTCCACGTAGGTTGACCAGAAACGAACCGGCTTCTCAACGTTCTCAAACGCGGGCACGCAGGCTTGGGTTACGTCGTCCCGCCGCACCGCCTGCACTTCAATGGGACCAGACGGACGGTGGGAAGTCAGGTTCGGTATATCGAAGGCCAGCCCCGAGTCAAAAAACTCGATCTCGCAATTCGCCGCCGACAGATTGCCCGCGCCTATCTGACACAGCGTCACCGCTTGGGGGCGTGTAGAGGGGCGGGAACCAATAACATCCAGCTCAACGACGCCAGCAACTCTATTTGCCAGGGTTGCCTCCCCGGCCCCCCCGGAAAAACTGACAACGTTACCGCTCTGCCAGCCGTCCAGAGGCTCGAGAGTTGCCTCAACCGGATCAGTGAACAGTTGATCGCAACTGGCATTGGCGCAGGCGCGGACGGTGACCGTTTCAGGCTGGCACGTAAGCGCCACCCCGTCATGGCGGATTTCGAAGTGATCCACTTGCTCACCCACCGGATTAAGCTTGAGCGCACATAGCTGAAACTGGTCGAGCTCATGGATGTTGGTTGCCCCGCCGGTGGAGCCCGTCAGCGACAGCAGGAAGTTCTCCGGCACCGCCGGTTGCCCTGGCTCGTTCAACGCATTGAACGGTGGGATTAGCATGTCGTAGTTGTTGCCGGTACCGGTCAGATCCCGTTCTACCGACACAATGGCTTCTCCGGATTCCCTGGAGTCAATGATGATGCGATACCGCTGGGCGTCCGGGTTATTGGTGTTCGGCGTGTCAATGCCAGGTGTCAGGCGATCAGTGGCCCGCATGAAACGGTAATCGGGAGCCGCGCCACGAATGGCGACTGAATCCAGTGTCCGTCCATTTCGTCCACCCTGGCGCCCTTCGTTGCTATTGGAAAAGTTACCGTACTCATCCAAACCGATGCCCAGCCAGCCACCTGCAAACCCGGGGTCACCATTATTACGCTGTGCATAGCCAAGGGACCCCCCGTAACTGCCAGGTTGCGGGGTTACAACCGAATCCGACAACGCAATGGCAAGGCCGTCTGCGCCACTGCCCCCGTATGCGTAATAGTTAAACTCCAGAATAACAAGGTTTTCAGCGCCAGGAATTTCCCGCTGCAACGTGGCCGCCGTTGCCTGGTTTCCGCGAGCCTCTGTCATTCGGAGCCGGCCGTTAACAATCTGTGGAGTAAAACTTCCCAATGAAACGGAGGTTACCCAGTCGTCCCCATTGAGCTGTCCGCTGGTGTAATCGTCGTTAAAACAGGTGAGTGCGTTCGGGTCCTGAACGACAATCTCAATACTCCCACGTTGATCTTCGATCCATCGGGGGTTGCACTGGCCGCCATTCCGATAGTTTCGGCAGTACTCAGAGAAAAACGCTACCGTGTAAGTGCCCGGCGTATCAAAACTAGTCGTTCGATTCAGTGATGGCACCGTGCAAGGACTGGTGGCATATATTTCTTCTTCCGGATTGCCGGCGTTCACCCAGTTGTCACGCCAAGCTGAGTTATTGCCTTGCACGTTTGTGCAATTGGTAGCCACAACCTCAATGGAGACAGAATCGCCCACGTCTACCGTCACCGGTCCATTCGAGTTACCATTCGCGGAGACGGTAATCGTACCGTGCGCGGGGGCAACAGCAACAGACAAAAAAAACACAAACCAGAAACCCGCTACCTTCATCGCACACGTACCTCAATCTCTCGCGTGGCCTGCTCGGTGCCTACGCCACATTGTCCGGTGCTGACCAGGGTATAAACATCTTCGTCAGCGGCATCGCCTTCAATATCAGCCCGCACAACGGAGCAACTGAGACTGGTGCTACAGCCATTGAGGCCTCGCCCTGTAAAACTCAGAGACCCCGGCACTGACCCACAGCCACTGCCATAAAGTGCCTCGGTGACCGCTGCCTGAGCTCCGCTTTCCGCCGCGTAGAACGCGCGTTGAGACAAAATCTGCTGACTGACAGCCGCGCCGGTACTTTCCTGTTGCTGCGCCATGCTGGTTACAATCAAAGCTAAAACGGTGATGATAAAGAGGGCGATTGGCAACCCCGCACCACGCTGTCGGTTCCAGTATTGGTCAGGGTACATTACGGATCTGGACCTCCTGGCTGACGGTTGTGGTTTCGCTGCCATCGGCGCTTAAAAGATCAAACGTAAACTGAACCACCGCTGCCCGTTGCAGGGTTGCAGGCAGGAACCGGAAATCGACGGTTCCGGTTACGCTGGCCGCCAGTACTTCCGGTGTAACCGGAGGAGGATCAGGCTGAGTGGACGTCGGCGCATACCCGCTATAGCGATACAGAAAGCGGCCGCTCTGACAAATACTCACCGGCTCACCCACAAGGAACAGGCGCCGCGCTGGCGAAGTTGAAGTAAAACGATGGCTGGCCGACAGGCTTATGGTGGCCGGCGAGCCCGGGACTGCCGTATTGTTAACGCCAGAAATCAGTGAGGAGACCGGGCCAGGATTAGCGCCAGTATAGATATCCCCCGTCGTGGTCCCGTAACCATAGATAACCACACGCCTGTTACTGACAACAGGAGGCTGAGCAAACTCAGCAATCTCGATTTGGCTCACTTCAGTGGCCGGTAGGTTGAGATAACTAGTTCCCGCCTCCATAGGCAACCACTCGATGCAAGAGCCGGTACTTCGAACCGACAACGGAAAGGCCTCCCGCAAGTCACGGGTCAGCTGTTCACTGATCACCACGGACTGGAGTGCTCGCAACTGACGGGCGCTGGTATCCAGCGCGCCCTGGGTCGACAGGCCGACAAACCGCACCGACACCGTGGCCACGATACTCAGCAGCACAATCACCATGATCAGCTCAATCAATGTGTATCCAGACTGGCGAGGCATCAGTAGTTCGCCCTGTATACGGAGAAATCGTAGCTCTGACCGCTAGGGTCTGTAATCGTCAAATCGATGCGTTTGGCTTCATCAGCCGCAAGCCCGATTTCATCGCCGGCGCACTCGATGGCAACTGACACCTGAAAGCCGGCGTAGTCCGCGGCCAGGCCAGTGCCTTCGGCATTCTCCGGGACCGCATCGGTAATCTCGTTATAGTCATCAACGTCGTCGTAATCGGCGCGACTGCCTTCTTCAGTGTTTATGGTGCAACCCGGCTCTCTCGGAAACCCACCTACGGGTGTGTTTTCGTCATACCGTCGGCTGAGAATTTCGTCCATGTAAATCTGCGCGAGTGCAACAGCCCGGGTCTGATTCAATGGATCCGCACTACGCCCGGAGATAAGCGCAAACGCACCCACTACCCCGGCAATAGCGACGCTGATAATAACAATGGTGATCACCAGCTCGACCAGTGTGGCACCTTTCTGGGTGCGCCCGTATTTGACTGGCCTGGTCATGGACAGGTCCCGTCATAAACCGCGCCCAGGGAACTGAGGCAGAGATTGAACGTGCTATCGCCAGTAACACGGAAATCAATGTTGGCTCTGGCCGTCGGGGATGCGACCCGGCCAAAGCCGTCAAAGCCCACCGTCAGGCCGCCAGCAGGAACATTGGTATAGGCCGCATTCGCTACGCGATAGGCCAGTGTTGAGCCACTGCGCTTCAGGATGAATTGTGAGGAGGCGGCTGAAAACCTGAGTTCGTCGCCGGTCTGGCGAATGGTCAGCGTGTCAGCGCTGTTCCCTGCCAGCGCCGCCTGCTGGGCAAGCAGCGTGGCGGACGACAGTTGCTGGGTAACAAGAAGAGGAGAAAAGGCGGAGCGGCTGGCAAACAGGCCAACACCCAGAGCGGAGAGAACCCCGATCAGGATGATGACCATGACCAGCTCTACAAGGGTGAACCCCGATGACATCGGGGCGATTCTTTTTCTCATGCCCCTCTCCCGGATTTACCGTAGCTGCAGTACTCAGGTCGAATTAGAGAGTCGCTAATTCGACCTACACCACTACAATTGCTTAGCAATCAGCGGTTGCTCGAGCTGTCACGCCACCGGTCGAAGGGTCATATGTGAAGTTACAATCTACAGTCCCGTTCCCATCGGTATCCTCTGCTGATACCAGTTCGATATTTCCACCACTGAACACAAAATCGTTTGCGTCTAATTGCGCAGCGGTACCAATACCAGCAGCATCGTTTGTCGGATAGCCCTCTGCGGACATGGTGATTCCGTTAGCGCCATCCAGATTAACCGCCTGGCTCGCAACACTGCCGTTCGCAACCCAGCGGGAGTGGGCGATTGCCGCTGCTGATTTCACAGAACCGACACCGCCTTCAAGTGCTGCCGAACGAGCATCGGATCCAAAATCCGCAAACCTCGGCAACGCAAACGCCGCCAAAATACCCAAAATCACAATCACCATCACCAGTTCAATAAGGGTGAAACCTTTCTCTTTTCTTGCTGCCATCTGGTTCATCATATTCATGGTCTTCTCCTGCTTTTGCTGCTTTAAAATGGATTAATTGATAACCCGAATCACTTCGCCGCTGTCGGCGTCGTATTGAATGTTGTCCGTGCCACCGTTGAGGTTGTACTCATAGGTACACACGGAGCCGCTTGCGCTTGCTGTGTAATCGGTTGTATCTCCGGACGTTGCCACGGTCGGCGCGTTTGACTGCATCAGGGCCAGCCAGAGGTTTTGGCACTCTGTGGCACTCATGGCGGTCGGGTCGGTGTTGCCACCTACGCCCGTTGGCCAACCGTCAGCACTCACGTCGACGTTTTCCTCGCCAAAGCCGGGCAGATTAGTTTGCGCGCCAGCGGCGCCACGGGCGGTCCACTGGGCACGAACCAGTGCAACAGCAGCGGCGTAGGCGCCCGAGGTGCCCTGGATGCTTGCCCGGTGGGCCTCGTCCGACAGTTCGGCGAATCTTGGCAACGCAAAGGCTGCAAGAATGGCGAGTATGGAGATCACCACCACCAGCTCAATCAGGGTAAACCCCTTTGTCTGGCGCGCTTTCAGTGTCATTGCCCTCATAGTGTGGCCTCCCTGAGGCTTGTTATCAGTGTTCGGCACGATCGTTTTGCGTCTCCACCGGCTGCAATCTCAGCCCGGACTGGAGATCCTGTTCATCAAGGCGTCCGTTGCCGTTTCTGTCCGTGAACTCGACCGCCACAACCCATGCCATGGGTGTGTCGCCGCTTCCCTGCCTGTCTCCAAGGGTTATCGGCTGGCGTGGTTGAAATATAACCTGTCCCTGCGCGCTTGCCGTGTCTTTTTTGTAGCCTTTATCGCCGGTTTGTAACAGCTTGAAACACCACCGGCCAGGTTCCGGCGACTCATCATGACAGATGCCATCATACCGGGCCGGTTCCGATCCAAACCATTCGAACGGATTTCTGCCCGCCAAGGCCCTGAAGTCGGCCCCTTCCTGCAGGCGAATCTCCGCCCCTTTTACCACCAGTACACTTCTGATCTGGTTGAGCATCAGCCGTGTACCTTGTTGTTCTGCCCTGCCGGCTTCCCGCTCTGCAACTCCCAGTAATACCCACCAGAGGGTAAAAAGGATGCACAGGGCCACCAGAACTCTCAGGCGATGTGAGTTGATCAGCACCGACATCGCCGAATACTTCTGGCCAGTCATTCACCCACGCCCCATGGCGGCCGCTCCCAGGTCCCATATGGGCAGGAACACGCCCAGAGCAAGAATGAGAACCAGGATACCCATGGCCACGATCAGTATCGGTTCGATGGATTCCGCCAGCCGCTTGAGTCCGTAGTCCACGTCTTCGTCGTAGAAATCCGCCACGTTCACCAGCATGTCGTCCACCGAACCGGTTTCCTCACCAACCGCAATCATCTGCAGGATCAGCGGCGTGAACATGTCGCTCTGCCGGGCCGTCCGCAGCAGGCTTTCACCGCGTTCGATACCGACCCGCATGTCCTTGATGTGTTTGGATATCCAGGCGTTATCCGTGGCGTCTGCAACCACGGTCAACGCATGGGTCACGGGCATGCCCGCAGACAGCATACTGGCGAAGTTACGGGCAAACCGGCTTAGGGTGATCAGCTCCAGTAGCGGCCCGATAATAGGCATTTTCAGTTTGTAGCGGTCCCAGGTCAGGCGTCCCTGGTCGGTGTTTTTCCACTGCCTCACCAAAAGCGCCGTTGCAGCCATACCGAACAGTACGATGTACCAGTAGCCCAACAGGAAGTTTGAGGTACCAACAAGTACCTGGGTCAGGAATGGCAGGTCGGCACCCAGTTTGCTGAAGACCGCCGAAAACTTCGGAATCACCAGGAAGTTCACAACCATCAGCGCCCCAAACAGGGCAATCATCACGAAGGTGGGATAACGCATGGCCTGCTTGAGGCGCCGTTTGGTGTCCCGCTCCAGCTCGAGGATCTCAGACAACCGCTTGAAGGCGTCGTCCAATTGCCCGGTGTTCTCCCCCACATGGATCATGGCGATAAACAGATCCGGAAACACCTTGGGATGCGCCTGCATGGCGGTAGCCATCGTGGAACCGGCCTCAAGGCGATCCGTTACGTCGTCCAGCACTTCGCTGAGCGCGGGCGAGCGCGTCGTGTCCGCCAGGCCACGCATGGTTCGTATCAACGGGATGCCCGCCTTAGTCAACGCATGCATCTGACGGCAGAACACGATCAGTTCGTCCAGGGTGATCTTCTTGCGGAACAGCGGCAAGTTGTTCAGCCGGTCGCCGATGGATTCGCCTTGTGCCTGCTCATGGATCGCCAGGGGTGTGATGCCCCGCCGCATGAGTTCAGACGCTGCCGCCTCGGGGCTCGGTGCAGCCAGCGCACCCTGTTGCACGACTCCTCTGCTGTCCTTACCCCGGTACGTAAACTGCATCAGACACCTCCCTCATTGGGAGCAGGGTTGTCGGCGCCGCTATCACCAGAGGATTGAGAGAGCACCGGCACCTCATCCAGGGACACGTCGCCCTCAGAGGTCGCCGCCACCCGGGCCACTTCTTCCAGAGTGGTCACGCCCTGCAGTGCAAAATCCATGGCACAAAGACCAAGCGGCCGGTAAAGGTGGCTCCTGCGCGCTTCCCGGGTGAAACCGGCGATGTCCTGGCGGCGCAGTGCGTCCAGCATCGCCTCGTTCATTTCCAGCATTTCGTACACACCCAGACGCCCCCGGTAACCACTGTTGCTGCACTGGTAGCAACCGCGACCATGTACAAACCCGGCCTCCAGGTCGAGCGGATCAAGATCGAACTGGTTCAGCCAGACTTTTTCCTGACTGGTGGGCTCGTAGGCCTCGCGACAGTTCTCACAAACCTTGCGCACCAGCCGCTGGGCAACAACGCCAAGCAGGGAACTGGCCACCAGGAAAGGCTCCACGCCCATATCAATCAGTCGCATGGCGCTGCTGATGGAGTCGTTGGTGTGCAGCGTCGAGAGCACCAGATGGCCGGTCATCGCCGCACGCAGGCCAATCTCGGCGGTTTCATGGTCCCGCATCTCGCCCACCAGGATCACGTCCGGGTCCTGGCGCAGCGCGGCGCGCAGTACACTGGCGAATTCCAGGCCGATTTTCGGGTTTACCTGCACCTGGGTAATGCGCGGCAGCCGGTACTCCACCGGGTCTTCTGCGGTGATGATTTTGACTTCCGGACGGTTGAGTTCGGTTAGCGCGCCATAAAGGGTTGTGGTCTTACCGCTACCGGTCGGGCCGGTGACCAGGATCATGCCATGGGGCTTCTTGATCATACGGCGGAAGTTTTCGAGCAGCGTTTCCGGCATGCCGGTGACGTCCAGGTTCAGCATGCCCTGGCTCTGGTCCAGCAAACGCATGACCACCGACTCGCCGTACTGAACCGGCATGGTGGAAACCCGCACATCGATGCTGCGGCCCTTTACGCGGATATTGAAGCGGCCATCCTGGGGAATCCGCTTCTCGGAAATGTTCAGGCCAGCCATCAGTTTAAGGCGTAGCACCAGAGCGGAGTTAACCCGCTTTTCCTTCATCACCTGTTCCTGCAGCACGCCATCCACCCGTTGGCGAATACGTACCACGGTCTCGTCAGGTTCAATGTGAATGTCGGAGCTGCGGGCCTGCACGGCATCTTCAAACAGCGTCTGCAGAAGCTTTACCACAGGTGCTTCCGCGCTTTCGGACTCAGCGCTGAGGTCCGCCAGGTCAAAAGCATCGTCGCCCAGTTCGTCTTCCAGTTCTTCCGCCAGCGAGGCAATTTCGTCAGTACGGCGATACACCAGATCGAGGGTATTCAGCAGTTCGCTTTCCCGCACAACGGCCTGCTTGATCGGCTGTTTCAGCACCCGCACCAGTTCGTCGTAGGCGAAGATGTCGAGCGGGTCGGCCATACCTACCAGCAATTCGCCGCTCTGTTCCGCCAATACGATGCTGCGGAAACGGCGGGCCATGGCTTCCGGCAGCTTCTTGACCAGCTCGTTGTTGAACTGGAAGTGGCGCAACTGAACGAATGGCACATCCAGTTGGCGTGACAGGATGTTGAGGAGGTTGTCCTCTTCCACATAGCCCAGATCGATCAGGGTACGGCCCAGCTTGCGTCCGGTATTTTTCTGCTCACGCAAGGCGGTCATCAACTGTTGCTCAGTGATGACATCGTTCTGGACCAGCAGGTCGCCTATGCGGATTTTTTTCTTTGCTTCAGCCATGGATCATCCTGCCCGCAATGCCTGCAGGCGTTGCTGTACGTAGTCGGCCAACGACCGGGGCAATCCCGGAAGTTCGGCTGCCTGCCGGTAGGCCCTGGCCGCTCCGGCCAGCTCGCCCTGTGTCTCGAGGGAAATCGCCAGCCCCACCCACCAGGGAGCCTGGCTGTCATCCCAGGCAATCAGTACCGCCCAGTGCCGGGCGGCTTCTGCACTGTCACCTTGTTGTTGCAGCAACGTTGCCAGCGTAACGCGGTATTCGGCATGTCCTTCCACAGGCGGAATGCTCGACGTCAGTGTGTTGAGGGCCGCACCCAGATCATTGTTGGCGTGCAGGGCCCTTGCTCTCAGCAAACGCAAAGCCGGGTTTTGTGCGGTAACCTCCGCGGGCAGCCAGCCAAGGGCCTGATCCTGTTTGCCATCAACCAGCAATGCCCTGGCAACCACATAGCGGCTGCGGGGGGCGTCCTGCTCCCGGGTCAGGGCCGCAAGACGGCGCTCTGCGTCGGTAATACGGCCCTGCGCCACCAACCTTTCCAGGTCCCTTGCAGTGCTGCGATCGGTCGCAGCCGGCGTTTCCGGCACCTGTTTCACATCAGCCATGGCAGTCTTTTCGGGTTCCGTTTCCTTAGCTTCTGTTTCTGCCTCTTTCTCTGGCTCCGTCGATGACGGTTCAACCTTTTCCCTTTTCGCCACCGAGGCAGGGGGCGACTGGGCTGGCTCCTGCTGCGTGGTGTCGGGTTCCATGGGTTCCGGTGACAGCGGTTCCGGTGACAACGGCTCTGGCGCCGGGTTTTGTGACGCGGGTGTCTGCGGGGTGGATGCCTGTATTTGAACCGGTTCCGGCTCAACCATTGCAGGCGACGACAATGGCTTTTCGGCTTCCGCCGTTTCTGCGGAGGCAGAAGAGGAGTTGATCGAGAACAGCCAGTAGCCACCAAGGCCAGCAACGACGATCGCCAGAACCACCAACACAATCATAAACACGGGCTTGCGATTGCCAGCCTGCGCCTGACCACCTGCATAGACTCCGGGCGCCACAGGCCTGTCCTGGCGCTGCTCGGCAGCCCGCAGTGCATCATTAAGCAAACTCATAGCCACCTCACCAGAAGGTTGGGCACGCGGGCGCTGTCAGTGTCCCTGACCGCTTGCATCACGTGCCAGCGGCTGACCTGGTGGTCGCCCCGGCCCCACGCTGACAACAGGGACTTATGGGCGATAATATTGACCAACCGCGGGATGCCACCGGATGAGCGGGAAATCAAACGCAGCGCGGAGGGTGCAAACAGATCACCGCCGTTGTACCCCGCCTGGGACAGGCGATGCCTGAGATACTGTGCCACCGACACCTTGTCCAACGGCGCCAGACGGTACTGGAACGTAATCCGTTGCCGTAGCTGCCTCATGCTGTCTCGTTGGAGTATCTGGTCCAGTTCCGGTTGCCCGAACAGCACCACTTGTAATAGCCGGGCACTTTCGGTTTCCAGATTGGTCAACAGACGCAGCGCCTCGATGGTTTCCTCGGGCATGGCCTGGGCTTCATCAATCACCAGCACCACCTGGCGTTGCTCCATGGCCAGCGCAATCAGGCGCTCGTTCAGAGCTTTCAGTATCTGGTGGGTGTTGGCGCATCGCCCAACGTCCACACCCAGTTCCTCGGCCACTGCCTCGTAGAGGGTCTCCGGTGTCAGGTGCGGGTTGGGAATGTAGGCCGTATGGGCATCCCGCTCCAGTTCATTGAGCAACAACCGGCACAGCAGGGTTTTGCCGGTACCAACCTCGCCGGTGATTTTTATAAAGCCTTCCCGCTCACGCAAGGCCACCAACAGCAGTTCCAGCGCATCGCTGTGGCTGCGTGCCCGGAGGAAATACCGGGTGTTGGGCGTCAATGCAAACGGTGCTTCCTGCAGTCCGAAATGAGCTTCGTACATGCTAGCGCCTGGCTTTCTCCGGTTGGGGTTTCACAGACTCGGAAGACTCCAGCAGTTCCCGCAGAACCCGCATCCGGTCGCGACTGGCCGATACATCCGCATTCATCTGCTGGCTGCCGGCAACCACGGGGCGCAACAGGATGACCAGCTCGCTCTTGCGAGACTGGAACCGGCGCTGTTTAAACAACTCTCCCAACAGGGGAATTTCACTGAAGAAGGGCACTGCCGAGTTGTTGTCTTCGCTGGTGTTCTGGATCAATCCGCCAATCACCACAATCTGGCCACTTTCGGCGCGGATCACACTGTCGGTCTCGCGAACCGTGCTTAGTGCCAAAGGCAGCGTGACGTCCCGGTCACCCACCGTGATCACCTTCTTCTGGTCATTCACCTCACTCACGGAGGGGTGCACGTGCAGGGTAATGGCGCCGTCTTCTGAAATCTGTGGGGTAACGTCGAGAGAAATCCCGGAGAAAAACGGAGTCAGTTCCACTGAGGTGGAAGTCCGGTCAGTGGCTGTCACTGCCGAGTTGTTGTTGTTGAAGTCGATGTCCGTTACGAAAAACTCGTCGGTGCCAACCTTGATAACCGCCTTTTGATTGTTGACGGTCGAAATTCGGGGGCTGGAGAGAATCTGCACGTTGCCCTGCTCGCCAAGCAATTCGATCAACCCGGTAAAGTCACCCGCCCGGACGCTGGCCGAGAACAACCCACCGATATCTGAGGTAGTAATCACCTGCCCTGCCAGAGCCTGTGCGGTAAAATCTTCCGGCAAGCCATCCGATGCGGTCACGCTTGACGCACTCTGGATATCTGCCCAGTTAATGCCTTGCTGATAGCCTTCGTTCAGACCAATCTCCAGGATCTTGGCTTCCAGCACCACTTGCCGTTGCATAATCAACTGAGTTCGGCGAAGGTACTCTTCCACCTGCGCCAGGGACTTTCCATCGGAGCGCACCATCACCAGCCCCGCGCCGGGATTGATGATCACCTGATTGCCGCTCTCTGACCCTACGATCATTTGCAGCGCGCGCTGAATATCGGTCCAGAAATCGGACTCGGTCTCGGTGGAGATGCGAGTGCCAACGAGATTCGCCGTTGAAGTGTTGTCGGAATTGTCCTGCGACGTACCCGCACCGGTTGAATTGTCACGTGAACTGCTGACCTGCCCTGAACTGACACGGGTTTCGGAGCCGCCACTGCGCTTGAAGTGCAGGTAGTCGATCGGGAACATCCGAGTCTGGACGCTTTCTGCCTTTACCTGAAACAGTCGCCCGTTGCGCTGAATATCCAGGCCATAGAGGTCGCTGGCGATATCCATAACTTCAGGGACAGTCACGTCCCGGAGCCTCAGGTCAACAACCGCGTCAACACCGGGATGAACCACCACGTTATACCGGCTACCATCCACCAGTGCTTCGAAGAACGGGCCGGCGGCAAGGCCACGGGCATCGACATCGAACCGTTCCTCGTCATCCGTGTCAGCAGACAGCGACGGCATCAGGGCCGCACTGACTTCTTCCGGAACACCTGCCCGCGCGGCCTGTTCCCGCTCGGCACGCTGCAACGCGGATTTGGCTTCGGCCTCCGCCAGCGCGTCATCAATCGACTGGGCAGCGTCCGTTGAGGTGGCCTGGCTGGTGCGCATCAGCGGGTTATTGCTGCAGGCGGCCAGTGACGTTGCCAGCAGCACGGTCAAAAACGTTCGATTCAGTGTCATAGCAGCTCGTTTGTCTGTCATTGCGAACTCCGCACTTGCGGAAGGGGGTCCAGGCGTAGAACGCGCACTCTTCCCTGATCAACCAGCTCAACCCGGTCGGGGTAAATCCGCCGAATGCGAACCCCCTCAAACGCCTGCCCTTCCCTGCGGGCCTCTCCATCGATAACCGCCAACCTGCGATTATTGCCAATAAATATCGACGCCAGTGAAAACTCCCTCGCCGGTTCTGACTGTGGCGCACTGCCTGAAAAGCCGCTCGGCCGGGTTGGATCCTCAAGGGCAAAGGCATACCCGGCAGCCAACATCCATACGATCAGCAACACCCTCATTTCAGACTCCCAACCATGCGCGGTCCAGGCTCAATGTCCTGACCCGAACCCGGATCTCGTTGTGCGGATACTCACTGACATCATAGTCAAGCAGCACCCAACCGAGGCGGGCGTCCATGGCTTCAAGGGTCTCGAGGTAAGCCAGCACGTCCATATAGCCTCCACGAATGGCAATTTCCGCATCGTGTGCGAACAGCAACGGCTCACGGGTTTCATTGTTGTCATTGCTGTTAGTGTCTTCTGGCGTGCCGGGACCGTCCTCAAATACGGGCACAGGCGGCATCAATTCAACACCCAGCAGCTCAAGTTCGTCCTGGGCCGCCAGGATGTCCCGCAATAATCCCACCATGGCCCTCGGCGCGATCAGCCGTCCGGTGGTTTTGGCCAGTTCCTCATCGAGTTGGTCAAGACGCTGCTGGCGCGCCGCGAGCCTGTCCCGAATTTGTTGGGACGGGTCGGAGGACAAGCGTGCGGTTAACACCTGTTGTTGCTCAAGCAACGACGCCTGAGTGTTGGCCAAAGAATCCAGGCGGGACTGGAGCTGGTCGTTGCGGCCCATCACAGGCGCTACACACAGTTCCCAGCCAACAAAAAGAACCAGGACCACGGCGGTTACAGTAATCATTGCCCGCTCGCGAACAGGGCGGTCATCGAACCAGGCAGTGCCTCTATCAAATTGCTGACGAAAGGCCTGTTTCATTCAGCACCCTCCCAGTTCCTGTCCGTGGCAACCTGAAACTCGATCCAGCGCCCGTCTTCCTCTCGGTCAAGCCGGAAGCTGCCGAAGGTCTTGCCCACGAAGGCGGGCTCCCCGCTAAGCTTTTCGAGGTATATCGGCACAAGTCGCCCAGACTGCGACCTGCCAGCCAACGCAACATTCCCCTGATGACCGTCCAGACGGATGCGGGTCAGCCAGAGTCCTTGCGGCACCTGTCGGGCTAATGCCGACAGCTGTGCTGAAAACCCCGCAGCCTCGCTGGCCACCAGGTCCTCCACACGACTCAGCAATCGCTGCCTTCGTGCCAACGTCGCGGTTACACGCTCAAGGGCGGCTTCAACCTCAGGGTCGGGTTGGCGGGCTTCCGCCTCAGTGGTCAATTGTTCCACCGCACGCTGTAGCTGATCATTCTGTGCCTGCCGAGAATCGACCTGCGCCTGCAAGTGCGACGCCTGATATCGGACACCCCCTGCGGAAACCACAATCACAACCAGCGCCAGGGCCAGAATGGACAACGCCATCCGGGCCTGCAGTTTCTCCTTTCGGGGACGCAGTTCATCGGTATAGAGGTTGACCTGCTGGATCATTTTGCCCCCTTGCCGGTCGGCACCAGACTTGCGCCCCAGGCAACCAGGCAGCGGCTGTCCAAGGGTTGATCAAGACCGTAAGGCGACCAATCCAGCGTTTCAACGGTGGCGGCCACATAGGAGGCAAGCATGGAGGGCAATGGCATGAGGTTGTCACGCGCCACCAGGCGAATGACGGCAGGGGGAACTTGCCCCAACTGGCTTTCGTAATAATCGAGGGAGCGTTGCATCTCAAGGGCCAAAGACTGCACGGCATTTTCCTGCCGCGCTGCATCCCGGAGGTCATCCGAAGTCACGTCCAGCCGTCGCGACAGGTACAGTGTTTCGCCTTTACAGACGATCATCTGCCCGAACCGCTCGCGCATGTGCACCACGGCCGCCCCCCGATGATCGGGATCAATACGGGGCACCAGGTTACGTAGAGCCAACTCGGCGATATCAATGGAAATCAACGCCAGATCGCATGCCTCGACCAGTGCAACCAGCTCACTAACGAGAGACTTTCTGGCGGCAACCACGTTAACCAGGTCCCCGCGGCCACGGGAAGCATCTTCCGGAAACGGAAATACATCGCAGACTGCATCGGACGGATTGAAATCGAGAATGTCCTTGAGTTTCCACTTCAGGGCATCACCAAGCTCCGAGTCTTCAACGCCCTCAGGGCGCTCCAACTGGAACACCTGGTATTGATCCATCGGTAAAACCAGAGTGGTATCGACACCGGCCCAGGCGCGCTCGCCGACTAATGCACGGAGAACAGACTCCCGCTTTGCCGGCAAGCAATCGGCAAAAGCCGCGCTACCTCCGGATTCCGCCCACGCGATGCCGTCAGGACGAATTTCCAGATAGATCTGCTGCCGTTTATCGGAACGATTCAGAAAGCTTTTAATAAAGCTCAGGGCCACTCGAAAGCCTCGATGCCTAAAAAATGGACGATTCTTATAGTGACTTTAATAGTAGTTGAAAAAGTAAACGTAATTCCATGTTTTATTGTTCTATTTCACTGCTTTTTGCAACTCGTTAACAGAAAAGCCCCCGCTTGGCGGGGGCTTTTTGTAACTAACCCTAGAAGGGTATGTCGTCGTCGAAGTCATCAACCGGTTCCGGCATGCTGCCTTGTGACGGCTGACTGTAGCCCCCGCCTCCGGATTGCTGCCCAGACGGGCCCGCGGCTGCTGGCGCGGCATTGCCCGCTTGCTGCGGACGGCCAGCGGGAGCACCTTGGCTCATGCCGCCGCCTTCGCCACCACGACTGTCGAGCATCTGCATCTGGCCGTTGATGTCCACCACTACCTCGGTGGTGTAGCGATCCTGACCATCCTGCCCCTGCCACTTGCGCGTCTGTAACTTACCCTCGATGTAGACCTTTGAGCCCTTACGCAGGTACTGACCAGCCACCTCGGCAATCTTGCCGAACATCACAATCCGGTGCCACTCGGTTTTCGGCACCAACTGGCCTGTTTGCCTGTCCTTGTAACTTTCATCGGTTGCAAGGTTGAGGTTCACCACCGCATTGCCATTCGGGGTATAGCGGGTTTCCGGGTCCTGCCCCAGATTCCCAATCAGAATAACCTTGTTTACGCCTCGTGCCATGATCTGCTCCTGACTCTGTTTTCAGGGATGGCCTGCCTTCCCTGCAGACCTCCGAATTTCAAGATTGGCTGCCCTGCCGGACAAATGAAAAGCCCGCAAGCGACAGTTCATCAAATGTTTGACGATCCACCTTCAGGTAGGCAGTTTCCGCCTCCTCCAGGATGACAACATCCTGCACCCCGGGGATGCTTCTCAGCGTGTCATCAATCTCATCAAACTGACTGTAAACCACAGGCTGCAACTGTACCACGAAACTGGTGGTATGGCCCGGGGTCGACATCGTCAACGCCACCGCGAGCCATATCAGCAGCGCACCCACCATAAACCAAAGCACGCCCTGAAGACCCAACTGCTCGAGCAGAATACCACCAACCGCCCCACCCAGAAATGCCCCAAAAAATTGCGACGTGGAATAGACCCCCATAGCAGTGCCTTTTGCCGCTGCCGGCGATTCTTTGCTGACCAGAGACGGCAAACTGGCCTCCAGCAGGTTAAACGCCATAAAGAAGAAGAACAGCACCCCCCAGGCCATCGCAAGCCCACCACCAAGCGCGCCAACACAAGCGGTTGATAGGGCAAGCAGCGCGATGGCACCACAAAAAACAGGTTTCATCCGGCGCTTTTTCTCCCCAACGATAATAAACGGCACCATGGCAAAGAAAGAGGCCACCATAACCGTCAGGTAGAACCACCAATGTGACGAAGCGGGAAGCCCCAGCCGATTCTGAAGCAGGGTTGGAAACACCAGGAACATCGCGGTCAACACCAGGTGTAATGCAAAAATTCCGAAATCCAGCCTCAGCAGTCGGCCATCAGACAGGACGGTTTGCAACATTGCCCTGGCCGGATGGGTATCCGCACTGGACTTGTGCTCATGGGGTGTTGGCACCACGCGATTGACGATCATTATTGCCACCAACGCGAGTACGGCAGTGGCATAAAAAATGCCGGACAAACCAGAGACAGACCCCAGCAAGGGCCCCAGAACCAGCGATACAGAAAATGACAGGCCGATGGAGATGCCGACCGTTGCCATAGCCTTGGTCCGCTCCTCCTCCCGCGTCAGATCACTCAATAACGCCATCAAAACACTGGCGATGGCGCCCGCGCCCTGAAGAATCCGACCAGCGATTACAACGTATATGGAGTCTGTGGAGGCTGCCAGCAAACTGCCTGCGGCGAAAAGTACCAGCCCGATGTAGATCATCCGTTTACGGCCAACGCGATCAGACAGCATGCCAAACGGAATCTGCAGCAGCGCCTGGCTCAGACCATAGGCACCGATGGCCAGACCAATCAGCGCCGGTGTTGCGCCGTCAAGATCACTGCCAAGAAGCACGAACACTGGCATCACCATAAAGAGCCCAAGCATCCGCATGGCATACACAGATGCCAGTGCTGCAACAGAGCGTCTTTCCAGTGAATTCATGAGATGCCTGACCTGTTACTGTGTCCGGAAACGAGGGTTCAGAAGGGGCACATGCCCTTCAGGAAATCGCCGCGCATTGTAACAGAAGCCATGCAGGCAGGGCATTGTGCATTTACCTGCTTAAAAGTCCCGGGCACTTGGCCGGGCGGGGGCCAAACACGGTATAATTTGCGTTTTTTCCGACTGCGAGGTGTTATGGACCATATCCAGATCAAAGGGGCACGAACCCACAATCTGAAGAACATTGACCTGGATATGCCGAGGGACAAGCTGATCGTTATCACCGGGCTGTCCGGCTCTGGCAAATCTTCTTTGGCGTTTGACACGCTTTACGCCGAGGGACAGCGTCGGTACGTGGAATCACTGTCCACCTACGCAAGGCAGTTTCTGTCGATGATGGAAAAGCCAGACGTGGATCATATTGAAGGCCTGTCGCCGGCCATTTCGATCGAGCAGAAGAGCACCTCCCACAACCCCCGTTCTACCGTCGGTACCATCACCGAAATCTACGACTACCTTCGCCTGCTGTTTGCCCGCGCTGGCGAGCCCCGCTGCCCGGATCACGATCTGCCACTAGAGGCCCAGACTGTAAGCCAGATGGTGGATCAGGTGTTGGCCATGCCCGATGACAGCAAGCTGATGATCCTCGCTCCGGTCATCCGTGACCGCAAGGGGGAGCACCTGCAGGTCATCGACACGATGCGCAGCCAGGGCTTTATCCGCCTGCGGGTGGACGGTCGTGTTTACGATATCGATGACGTTCCAACACTGGACAAGAAACGGAAGCACCAGATTGACGTGGTGGTCGACCGCTTCAAGGTCAAACCGGGGCTTGAGCAACGGCTTGCCGAGAGTTTTGAAACCGCTCTGGGCCTGGCTGATGGCATCGCGCTCGTTGCCCCCATGGATAATGAGGGAGACGAACATACGTTTTCTGCCCGCTACGCGTGTACCCAGTGCGGATACGCCATCAGCGAGCTGGAACCAAGACTGTTTTCCTTCAACAACCCTGCCGGCGCCTGCCCGACTTGCGATGGCCTGGGCGTCAAGCAATTCTTCGATGCCGAAAAGATCGTCCAGCACCCAGAGGCCACCCTTGCCGAGGGCGCCATCAAGGGCTGGGACCGCAGGGCCGTGTACTATTTCCAGATGCTGACCAGTGTGGCCGAACATTACGACATCAACATGGACACTCCCTGGGAGGACCTGCCGGAGGATTTTCGTCAGGCGCTGCTCTACGGCACGGGAACCGAAGACGTCCCATTCCGCTATGTAAACTCGCGCGGCCACATCATGGAGAAGGCCCACCCTTTTGAGGGCATCCTGCCAAACCTCGAGCGCCGCTACCGGGAAACCGAATCACAGAGCATGCGAGAGGAACTGGCCCGCAACCTCAGCACGCAGCCCTGCAAAGAGTGCGGCGGCTCACGACTGCGACGCAGCGCCCGGCATGTGTTTGTTGAGAAGAACAACATCTCGGACGTCACCCACATGCCTGTCGGCGACGCCCATGACTATTTCGGACAACTTGCCCTTCCTGGCCGCAAGGGCGAAATTGCCGAAAAAATCCTCAAGGAAGTTCGTCAGCGACTGCAATTCCTCGTTAACGTTGGCCTGGAATACCTGACCCTTGAACGCAGCGCCGATACACTCTCCGGCGGCGAAGCCCAGCGCATACGGCTGGCGAGCCAGATCGGTGCCGGCCTTGTGGGCGTCATGTACATTCTCGATGAACCATCCATTGGCCTGCACCAACGGGATAACGATCGCCTACTGGCCACACTGTTCCATCTGCGGGATCTGGGCAATACCGTTATCGTTGTCGAGCACGACGAAGACGCCATCCGGGCTGCGGATCACGTGATCGATATCGGGCCGGGTGCAGGCGTGCACGGTGGCCACATCATTGCCCAAGGCACGCCCGAAGACATCATCGCCTCCAAGGACTCCCTCACCGGGCAGTACTTGTGCGGCGAAAAAGAGATCGCGATCCCTGAACAACGCCATAGCCGGAAGGGTAAACCACTGGTACTGGCAGGCGCGACCGGAAACAACCTGCAAGGTGTCACATTAACCTTACCGCTGGGTGTTATGACGTGTGTCACCGGCGTTTCGGGCTCCGGCAAGTCCACGCTGATCAACAGCACCCTGTATCCGGTGTGTGCTGCAAAGCTCAACAAAGCCACTAGCCTGAGCCACGCGCCCTATGAATCCCTGAAAGGGCTGGACCAGCTCGACAAAGTCATCGACATCGACCAGAGCCCCATAGGCCGGACACCCCGCTCCAACCCGGCGACCTACACCGGACTGTTCACTCCGATACGTGAACTGTTTGCAGGCACCCAGGAAGCCCGTTCCCGCGGATACAAACCGGGCCGTTTCAGCTTCAACGTTAAGGGCGGTCGTTGTGAGGCCTGTCAGGGCGACGGCGTGATCAAGGTAGAAATGCACTTCCTGCCGGACGTGTATGTCCCCTGCGATGTCTGCAAAGGCAAGCGCTACAACCGCGAAACTCTGGAAGTCCGATACAAGGGCAAGAGCATTCACGAAGTGCTGGAGATGACCGTAGAAGAAGCCCGCGAATTTTTCGACCCGGTTCCGTTCCTCGCTCGCAAGCTGCAAACGCTGATGGACGTCGGGCTATCGTATATCCGCCTCGGGCAAAGTGCAGTCACCCTTTCCGGAGGCGAGGCCCAGCGCGTCAAACTGGCCAAGGAACTGTCCAAGCGCGATACCGGCAAGACACTCTACATTCTTGATGAGCCCACTACCGGCCTGCACTTCTACGACATCCAGCAACTACTGACCGTACTGCAGCGACTTCGGGATCATGGCAACACCATCGTAGTGATCGAGCACAACCTGGATGTGATCAAGACGGCGGACTGGATCATTGACCTTGGGCCCGAAGGCGGCTCCGGTGGCGGTCAGATCATTGCGGAAGGGACGCCAGAGCATGTTGCCGCAGAGACGGGGTCACATACCGGGCGGTACCTGAAGGGCGTCTTGGCCCAGAATCGGACATAAACACTACAAGTGATGAGACATAAAAAAACCGGAGGGATTAACCTCCGGTTTTTTATGGGCTTGGCGAAAAACTTAATCTTCGCTTTCGTCCACTTCTTCTGCTTCGATGTCCAGCGGACGACCAACCAGCTCTACAAATGCCATGGGGGCATTGTCGCCGGCACGGAAGCCACACTTCAGGATACGAAGGTAACCACCCGGACGCTCGTTGTAACGGGGACCAAGCTCATTGAACAGCTTGGCAACCGCCGCATCGTCACGCAGGCGAGAAAACGCCAGACGACGATTCGCGACCGAATCATTCTTTGACAGCGTGATCAAAGGCTCCGCTACCCGGCGAAGTTCTTTCGCTTTCGGGAGCGTAGTTTTGATCAGCTCGTGTTCAACCAGTGACGCAGTCATGTTACGGAACATGGCCTTGCGATGCGCACTGGTCCTGCTGAACTTACGACCACTCTTACGATGACGCATTGCTCTGATTCCTTACCTTAAACTAATCGGCGATTAACCGCCCAGGACCCGATCGTCGCCACGAAGGCTAGCCGGCGGCCAGTTATCAAGACGCATACCCAGTGACAGACCGCGGGACGCGAGCACGTCCTTGATCTCAGTAAGCGACTTTTTACCAAGGTTAGGCGTCTTCAGCAGCTCAACTTCAGTGCGCTGAATCAGATCGCCGATGTAGTAAATATTCTCAGCTTTCAAGCAGTTAGCTGAACGCACTGTCAATTCCAGATCATCAACCGGACGCAGGAGAATCGGATCAATTTCTTCCTCTTCCTCAACACGCTCGGGTTCTTTCTCGTGATCGAAATCAACAAACACGGCCAGTTGTTGCTGGAGGATGGTCGCGGCCCGGCGAATCGCTTCTTCCGGGTCGATCGTACCATTGGTTTCCAAATCAATAACTAGCTTGTCCAGGTCGGTGCGCTGTTCTACCCGTGCACTTTCCACGGCGTAGGCAACACGGCGGACCGGACTGAAAGTTGCGTCCAGTTGCAGGCGTCCAATGGCGCGAGTTTCGTCCTCGTCCAGACCCCGCTGATCAGCAGGCTCATAGCCGCGACCACGGGCAACCTTCAGACGCATGTTCACTTCACCATTGGCACTCAGGTGACAGATCACATGTTCCGGGTTGGTGATCTCGACATCGTGATCCAGCTTGATATCACCGGCAGTGACAACGCCCGGGCCTTTCTTGCTGAGGGTTACCTCGGCATCGTCCCGGCCGCCCATTTTCACGGCCACGCCTTTAAGATTCAGAAGAATCTCAATGACGTCTTCCTGAACACCTTCGATCGCGCTGTACTCGTGCAACACGCCGTCGATCTGTGCCTCGGTAATGGCACAGCCCGGCATTGAGGACAAGAGTATCCGACGCAGTGCGCTACCAAGAGTATGACCGAAGCCCCTTTCCAGAGGCTCCAGGGTCACTTTGGCGCGCATGGCGCTTGATTCTTTCACGTCAATGGTACGAGGTGTCAATAACTCATGTACTGAACGCTGCATAGACGCCCCTAATTGCTCTCGTTGCTAACTGGGCTTTACTTGGAGTAAAGCTCGACGATGAGGTTCTCGTTGATGTCGGCCGGCAATTCAGTGCGCTCGGGCACTGACCTGTAAACGCCGGACATCTTGCTGGCGTCGACCTCTACCCAGCTCACCGGTGCGCGGCTGGAAGACAGATCCAGCGCGCCTTTAACGCGAAGCTGGTTTTTTGCCTTCTCACGCACGCTCACAACATCACCCGGACGGACCTGATAAGACGGGATGTTCACCAGCTTATCGTTGACCAGGATCGCTTTGTGAGAAACGAGCTGACGGGACTCAGCACGGGTAGAACCAAAACCCATGCGATAGACAACGTTATCAAGACGGCCTTCCAGCAGCTGCAACAGGTTCTCACCGGTTGCACCCTTGATGCGGGCGGCCTCTTTGTAATAGTTGCGGAATTGCTTCTCCAGCACGCCGTATATACGACGGACTTTCTGTTTTTCACGAAGCTGTACGCCATATTCGGACAGACGACCGCGACGCGCGCCGTGCATACCCGGCGGAGTCTCGATGTTGCACTTTGAATCGAGCGCGCGAACACCGCTCTTCAGAAAAAGATCTGTCCCTTCACGACGAGACAGCTTGCACTTCGGGCCTATGTAACGAGCCATAATTCACTGTCTCCTGTGTTAGACGCGGCGCTTTTTGGGCGGACGACAACCGTTATGGGGAATCGGCGTCACATCAGTGATGTTAGTGATCTTGTAGCCGCACGCGTTCAGCGCACGAACCGCAGATTCACGTCCGGGCCCCGGACCTTTAACCTCTACGTCCAGGTTTTTAAGGCCGTATTCAGCAGCCGCATTACCGGCTCTTTCAGCTGCTACCTGCGCAGCAAAAGGTGTACTCTTGCGTGACCCACGGAAACCGGACCCACCAGAAGTGGCCCAGGACAATACGTTGCCCTGACGGTCAGAAATGGTCACGATAGTGTTGTTGAAGGACGCGTGAATGTGCGCGACGCCATCAACAACCGTCTTTTTCACCTTTTTACGGGTACGTGTACCTGGCTTTGCCATGTTTGCCTACCTGTTACTTACGAATAGGTTTGCGAGGACCTTTACGGGTGCGGGCGTTGGTCTTTGTGCGCTGGCCACGGACAGGGAGTCCATGACGGTGGCGCAGACCACGGTGGCAACCGAGATCCTTCAAACGCTTAATGTTCATCTGAACTTCACGACGCAGATCGCCTTCAACGGCCAGCTTGCCTACTTCTGTACGAAGTGATTCAAGCTGCTCGTCGGACAGGTCCTTGACCTTGACGTCCGGCTTAACACCGGTTGCATCGCAAAGCTTCTGGGCTGCTGTCTTACCGACTCCAAAAATGTAAGTCAGAGAGATAACAGCATGTTTGTGATCGGGTATATTGACACCGGCTATACGTGCCATCCAAATTACTCCGCGTTCAAAGCTTTGCTGTGTGAATTTTCCGCCACTATAAAAGGGCGCGAAATAATAGCGCCTGACCCCACCTGAGGTCAAGCGCCATTAATCGTACCCTTTACAATGTCAGTGCTGAATCCGTAAGGATTAACCCTGACGCTGCTTGTGGCGAGGCTCCGAGCAAATGACTCGTACTGAGCCATTGCGACGAATTACTTTGCAGTTACGGCAAATTTTCTTTACCGAAGCGCGTACTTTCATTGTCGACTCCAGTTTTCAAGGGGAACGAAATTATCCGTTCCGACCATAGCCCTTGAGATTGGACTTCTTCATCAACGAATCATATTGATGAGACATCAGGTGCGACTGAACCTGAGCCATGAAATCCATCACCACGACTACAACAATCAGCAGAGACGTGCCGCCCAGATAGAACGGTACATTCCCGGCAACCATCAGAAACTGAGGGAACAGGGACACTGCTGCAATGTACATTGCACCGAACAGAGTCAGGCGGGTCAGCACACCATCAATATACTTGGCAGTCTGATCGCCCGGACGAATGCCCGGAATAAACGCGCCTGAGCGCTTGAGGTTATCCGCAACTTCTTTCGGGTTATACATCAACGCTGTATAGAAGAAGCAGAAGAAAACGACTGCTGCTGCGAACAGAATGATGTATAGCGGCTGGCTAGGTGCCAATGCCTGGGAAATATCACTCAGCCATTCCATGCCCTCGCCCTGACCGAACCACTGCCCCAGCGACGCCGGGAACAGCAGAATGGAGGAAGCGAAGATCGGCGGAATAACGCCTGCCATATTCACTTTTAAAGGCAAATGGCTGGACTGCTGAGCAAATACCCGCCGACCTTGCTGGCGCTTCGCGTAATTGATCGTCAGTCGACGCTGACCACGCTCCATAAACACCACGAAGCCAATTACAGCAACCGCCAGGATACCAATACCCAGAACCACCAACAGACTCATCTCGCCGTTACGCGCTTGCTCCAGGGTCTGCCCTATGGCACCTGGAAGGCCAGCAACAATACCGGCAAAAATCAGCAGGGAAATCCCGTTGCCGACGCCGCGCTCGGTGATCTGCTCACCCAACCACATCATGAACACGGCACCACTGACAAAGGATACCACAGCCACAAAGTGGAAGCTGAAGCTGTCGTTGAAGGTCACACCCTGGGATGCCAGCCCGACAGAAATACCAAAGCCCTGAACCAGGGCCAGGATAACCGTACCATACCGCGTGTACTGGCTTATCTTGCGACGGCCAGCTTCACCCTCCTTCTTCAGTTGCTCCAGCGTCGGACTGACCGCTGTCATCAACTGCATAATAATAGAGGCTGAAATATACGGCATGATACCAAGTGCGAAGATGCTCATCCGCTCAAGCGCACCACCGGAAAACATGTTGAACATGCTCAGGATTGTGCCCTGGTTCTGTTCAAACAGTGCCGCCAGACGGTCGGGGTTAATACCCGGCACCGGGATGTGGGCACCGATCCGGTACACCAGCAATGCCAGGAAGACGAACCAGAGCCGCGATCGCAGCTCTGCCAGTCCTTTACCCGCGCCCGCAGGCAATGATGCGTTCTTGGCCATTTAGTCCTCGACTCGCCTTAGTCTTCGACTTTACCGCCCGCGGCAGTGATCGCCTCGCGTGCGCCTTTGGTCACCTTCAGACCCTTGACAGTCACTGCGCGGCTCAGTTCGCCGGACAGAATAACCTTCGCTTCACGAATTTCTTCGCGAACGATGTCAGCCTTCTTCAGGGCCTCGAGATCAGCTACGTCACCGTCGACTTTCGCCAGTTCGTTCAGACGAATTTCAGCCACATAGCGCTGCTGGCGCGAGGTGAAACCGAATTTCGGCAGACGACGGGCCAACGGCTGCTGGCCGCCCTCGAAACCAGGCGCGACACTGCCGCCGGAACGGGCCTTAAGACCCTTGTGACCACGACCACCGGTCTTGCCGAGGCCGCTACCGATACCGCGACCCACGCGCTTGGCGGCAGGACGTGAACCAGGCTCCGGACTAAGTTCGTTCAGACGCATCTTAGTTCTCCTCTACCTGCACCAGGTAGTTAACCCGGCTGATCATCCCGCGGATGGAAGGGGTATCTTCCACTTCCACGGTGTGACCGATTTTACGGAGACCCAGGCCCTTGACGCACAGCTTGTGCTTGGGCTGACAGCCGATGGGGCTGCGGGTCAGTGTTACTTTGATCGTTTTTGCGTTCGCCATGACTTCAACCCAGAATCTCTTCCACGGATTTACCGCGCTTGGCTGCAATATCTTCAGGCGCTTGAGTTGCCTGGAGACCCTTGATGGTGGAACGTACCACGTTCACCGGGTTGGTGGACCCGTAACACTTGGACAGTACGTTCTGCACACCCGCTACTTCCAGTACGGCACGCATAGCGCCGCCGGCGATGATACCGGTACCTTCTGATGCAGGCTGCATGTAGACCTTGGAACCACCATGCTGCGCTTTAACCGCGTACTGCAGGGTATTTCCGTCAAGCGGGATGTCGACCATGTTCTTGCGTGCAGCTTCCATCGCTTTCTGGATCGCAACCGGCACTTCACGCGCCTTGCCACGACCGAAACCAACGCGTCCTTTACCATCACCCACTACAGTCAGTGCAGTGAAGGCAAAAATACGACCGCCCTTAACAACCTTGGCGACGCGATTGACCTGAACCAGCTTCTCCTGGAGCTCAGGCGCCTTCTGTTCGTTAACGCTCATCTTCTCCACCTCTTAGAATTGCAAGCCAGCTTCACGGGCTGCGTCGGCCAGAGCCTGGACGCGACCATGATAACGGTAACCGGAGCGGTCAAAAGCGACCTGCTCTACACCTGCTGCCTTGGCACGCTCAGCAATCAACTGACCGACCTTTTTGGCAGCGTCCACGTTACCGGTTGCACCCTGGCGCAGGTCCTTATCCAACGTGGAGGCAGCCGCCAGCACCTTGCTGCCGTCTGCAGTGGTAACCTGGGCGTACATGTGCCGGGGTGTACGATGTACACACAGGCGGTTGGTGCCCAGCTTACGGATCTTCATGCGCACTTTGCGTGCGCGACGCAATCTTTCGTTATTCGCGCTCATAGTCCCGCCTTATTTCTTCTTGGCTTCTTTGCGTCTGACCTGCTCATCCGCATAACGCACACCCTTGCCTTTGTAAGGCTCTGGCGGACGGAATGCGCGGACTTCTGCAGCGACCTGGCCAACCTGTTGCTTGTCGATTCCGCGAATCACAACTTCCGTATTGGACGGAGTTTCAGCGGTAATCCCCTCGGGCAGCTCATACTCAACCGGGTGTGAAAAACCCAGCGTCAGATTGAGCTTCTTACCTTGCGCCTGGGCACGGTAGCCTACGCCCGTCAGCGCGAGCTTGCGCTCAAAGCCTGTAGACACACCGGTCACCATATTGTTGACCAATGCGCGGGTAGTACCAGCAAGAGCGCGGGACTGTTTGGCTCCATCACGGGGTGCGAAGCGCAGAACGTTTTCTTCCTGCGTGACCTCTACCACATGGTGGATGGTGAATTGAAGCGATCCTTTGGACCCCTTCACATTAATTTCCTGTCCGTTCAGCTTAACCTCAACACCGGAAGGCAGCACGACAGGATTATTGGCAACCCTGGACATGTGTATCTCCTAAAATACGGTGCAGATGACTTCGCCACCCACGCCGGCAGCACGTGCAGCGCGGTCTGTCATTACGCCCTTGGACGTAGAGACAATCGCGACTCCCAGACCACCGGATACCTTCGGCAGCTCCCCAGCGCCCTTGTACTGGCGCAGACTCGGACGGCTGACCCGCTTGATTTCCTCAATAACCGGCTTGCCACCGAAGTACTTGAGGTTAATGGTCAGCTCGGGTTTCGCGTCAGCTGAGACGGAAAAATCGGCTACGTAACCTTCGTCCTTAAGGACCTGGGCTACGGAGATCTTCATCTTTGAAGACGGCATGGCCACATCGGCCTTCTGTGCCATCTGTGCATTACGGATACGGGTAAACATATCCGCAAGCGTATCTTGCATACTCATTGGTATGAGACTCCTGATCTTTTTAGTTGTGCAGCGGCGCGCCGCACCGCTTACCAACGGGCACCTGACCTGCGGTCAGTGTACCTGCCTTACCAGCTTGCTTTGGTCAGGCCCGGGACGTCGCCGCGCATGCCAGCTTCACGCAACTTAATACGTGACAGCTTGAACTTGCGCAGAACGCCGTGGGGACGACCTGTAACCTGGCAACGATTACGAAGACGCGAGGGAGACGCATCACGAGGAAGCTGTTGCAGCTTCATCTGTGCATCCCAACGGTCATCATCGCTGGTATTCGGGTTCTTGATAATCGCCTTGAGTTCGGCGCGCTTCGCTGCGTACTTCGCAACGGTTTTTTCGCGCTTGAACTCGCGGTTCTTCATGGAAACCTTAGCCATTACACTCGTTCCTTATTTCTTGAACGGAAAGCCGAAGGCTTTCAACAGTTCGCGACCTTCATCGTCGGTACCGGCAGTGGTGGTAATGGTGATATCAAGTCCACGGATCTTGTCGACTCTGTCGTACTCGATCTCGGGGAAAATGATCTGCTCACGCACACCCATGCTGTAGTTACCGCGACCATCGAAGGACTTGGGATTCAGACCGCGGAAGTCACGAATGCGGGGTACCGCAATGTGAACCAGACGATCAAAGAAATCCCACATACGCTCACCGCGCAGGGTAACTTTACAACCGATCGGCCAACCTTCACGGATTTTAAAGCCCGCTACGGATTTACGTGCCAAAGTGACAACGGCTTTTTGACCTGCCAGGCGCTCAAGATCCGCCACGGCATTTTCAATCAGCTTCTTGTCACCGACCGCTTCGCCGACACCCATATTCAGGGTGATCTTTTCGATACGCGGCACCTGCATGATGTTCTTGTAGCTGAACTCTTTCTGCAGGGCGGGTACCACTTCCTTACTGTACTGCTCTTTCATGTTAAGCATCGTAACCACCACCGCTTACTGGTTATCGACGACTTCTTTCGTGGACTTAAAGATCCGCACTTTAGCGCCGTCTTCCTTGATCTGGAAGCCTACGCGATCGGCTTTGCCGGTCTGCGGATTAAAAATAGCCACGTTGGAAGCCTGGATAGGTGCTTCTTTTTCGACGATGCCACCTGGGGTGCCGAGCATCGGGTTTGGCTTGGTGTGCTTCTTGATCATATTGATCCCAGAAACAACAACCCGGCCATCGTCCTGAACCTTCAGGACTTTACCACGTTTGCCTTGGTCTTTCCCCGTAGTGACGATTACTTCGTCATCTCGTTTGATCTTTTTCATAACCGGCCTCTGGTCCTTAAAGTACTTCGGGTGCCAGTGAAATAATTTTCATGAACTTCTCATTTCGCAGTTCACGGGTAACCGGTCCGAAGATACGGGTACCAATGGGTGCGTCCTGATTGTTCAGAAGTACTGCCGCGTTTCCGTCGAAACGAATAAGCGACCCGTCGGGACGACGCACACCTTTACGGGTACGTACAACGACAGCTTTCAGGACCTGGCCTTTTTTCACTTTACCGCGGGGGATGGCTTCCTTAACGGTTACCTTGATGATATCCCCAACGCTGGCATAACGCCGATGTGAACCGCCCAGGACCTTGATGCACATCACCTGACGTGCACCACTGTTGTCCGCGACTTCAAGCATTGTTTGAGTCTGAATCATGGTTATTCTCCAGCAGAAACCACTTTGCCGTTACGACAAGACTCACCGTCCGGGCGAGTTACACCTTCGATGCGCGTTCGGTGACTTCCACCAGAGCCCAGCTTTTGGTCTTGGAGACCGGGCGGGTTTCCTGGATTGTAACGGTGTCACCGATGTTGCACTGATTGCTCTCGTCGTGAGCATGAATTTTGGATGAACGCTTCATGTACTTACCGTACAGAGGATGCTTAACCTGGCGCTCAACCAGAACCACAATGGATTTCTCCATTTTGTTGCTCACGACCTTGCCGCTCAGGGTTCTGGCAGTTTGGGTAGCTTCAGTCATGTTACTGTCCTGCCTTTTCATTCATAACTGTTTTCACGCGAGCAATGTCACGCTTCACCTTCGGAAGAAGATGAGACTGATTCAGCTGACCTGTCGCCTTACGCATGCGCAGGTTGAACTGCTCCTTCAGG
>NZ_LSMM01000054.1:0-41213 GCF_001566815.1 Marinobacter sp. Hex_13 | reverse complement strand
TGATTTTCGCTCAACAGAAGCAATCGCAGCCTGGCTCCCGCACTTAGATGTTATCCAGGAATATGCGTCAGGATTTTTCAGTGCTTCAATCATTGAATGATAGAGCACTCTAATGGATTCTTTTCTTATATCAGACATCTCACCGCCTACGAAATCTTGATAGCAATGTCGACCTTTAATCCTTCATCGACATTCTCGATACCAAAAACAGTTACTTCGAAATGACCCGACTCAATTTGAATTTCAAGCCATTGTTTCAGTTCGTCTTCTTTAATCTCGGAAATAGAGTTAACCTTGAACTGATTGCAGACTGCGTCATAAACATCTTCGATGTTGCTGACGTCAGAGAGATTATTACCGTCCTTGAAAAGCCTCAATTGCTGATACGCATATTCAGATTCAACCTCAACCATCTCCTGGCCTTCAAAGTTATCCTGAATATACTCAAAAATGTGATCTGGATTGGTGTGACCTGCCATCCACCGAGCGCTATCTAAGGAGGAAAATTTAAATGTCCAAAAAAAGTTCAAAAGAAACGATTTTCGTAATTCATGTGTATTGACGTACCACCGTCTTCCGTATTCATCGAGTGGTACTTCGATATGGTCACAGAAATAGGAAAGCCGTGACCTTATGAATTCATGATCGGCAATCGAAGCAGATGTCCAACTAAATCCGTAGTTGATTCCATACAGAAGGTATTGTTCTTCTTTTTTTGAAGGGACATGTTTTCGCGCATGTTTGTTCATTTCTTGAAGTAGTACGATGGCCCTAGCTGCAACACGCGGAATTGGCTTCGCATCTTCTGGAAGGATTCCGCGTATACCCGACTTTTCAATATCCTGCATGAGCCAAAAGCCATCGTTATCCTTGAAATATAAACAATCGTATTTTAATGAGGAGAGTTCGTTTACTCTGATCGGTTTCATTGAAGCTATTATAATGAAACAAGCACCCCGCAAGATGTCAATGAGATAGGTTAGCGGAGGTCTTGATCTGAATAATTCCACATCGCGGCCGTGATAATCAAACGAACTGATCTCTATTTTCTTTCGATGTCGTTGAAGTACGTTTTCAACAACAATTTCTCGTTTCTTATAAAGCTGAGTAAATGGTTTTTCAATGACTAATAAACCCTCGTTGTGCAAAGTGTCGAAAGCGTCTACCATAGCACTGATAATCGCCTCCCCTTTGTTAAGCACCCAATCAACCGAGGAGTTGATTATCTGCAGACAAACGGGCAGCGGAATCCAAGGTGTGTGTTTAATCTGCAATTGATTGTTCTGTATGTATGTGTGGATCTCTTCAAACCTAAACTGCTCTGAATCGGGCAATTCACGGTGGAACAACTTCTTTGTAGATAGAAAAATTTTAAAGTAACCCAAGAACTGCTTTATGTTTTCCTTGTTAGCTATAACTTCAGAAATAAGCGGAGTCGTATGTCCAGGAAACTCATACTCAAGCGTCACAGGCACGAGAACGTCTTGGCTTTTCCTTAGTAGATCTGGCTCAAATTGTCTCAAAAACGCACTGAATTTATCGCTATGCGTAATTTGTTGTGGGAGCTCAAATTCCTCGACGAATTTCATGCGGTCTATGACAGAATCACCGAATTTGGTTTTTCGGTAAAATCCTTTTGATTTAAAGACTCTGATTGCTTCGCTAATATCAGCGGATGTTAGATGGTAAATATCGTCGCTGATTAAAGCTGTACCGGACATCTCAAAAAAACGAGCTTTAAAAATCTCTGCAACGCCGAACAACTCCATGATTCCGCCGTGAATTTTCTCTCTTACGTAGCGAAAAAGTCGTTCTTGAGTGAGATTTCTAAGAAACTCTGATCGTGGGCATAGATTAATATCTTTACGAAAGCACCATTGAGCAAAAGATAGAAGGTTATTAACTAGACCAGGTAGTGAACTCACGGAGACGTTTGGAGCGATAGAGGTTGATTCTACTATCACGAAAATTGCTTTCTGGAGGAAGTCAAGAAAATCACGATTTTGAGGTGAATAGAGAAGTGTCCCATCAGGAAGCCGTCTGTTCCAATTTATGGTTCGCACGTACTTATAGCTACCGTCAGCCCTTTTAACAGTTTTTGCTGTTTTAATGATCCATTTGCTTTCATGAATTCCAGATAGCAGCCAATCCGCGATAAAATCACCGGAATAGATTGTGATTCCAGAGTCGTAGCCTGCGAGATACTTTTGAATGCTTACTACGTCCGCTTGGCTCCAGTCCAAATGGGCGTTGAGTTTTCTCATGAAATATTAGCCCGTCGCATGATAAGTTGATCCCACTCCAATTTTTCGGCCATTAATAATGCTTTGTTTTTTGCAGAAAAATTGGTTTCTCTGACGGAGGATTCGTTATGTTGAGAGAGGGTGGTGTTTAAATGCTTTGCTAATGTAATGAAACTGATAGGAGCCAAACCTGTTTTAGAGTCTTTCTGTGCAAGTGTCGATGCACCTATATTATTGTTCTCGGCAATAAGTTTATAAGCATACAACAATGACAGAGACCTCTCTGAAATATTTGCGATCAGATCGCCTTGATGCCTTTCGCGTGTTTCGTCGATTTTATCCTTCAGATAGCTGATTAGAGGATTGTTACCTTTGGAATCAAGAGCAAGCATTTCGAGAATAAAGCTATGTAATTCATTCAAATTACTAAAATCTACAGCGTCGAGTAGATAATCCTCATTTGCACATGCGGAAACAAGCATTAGGTTTTGAAACCGTCTCACCTGCCTTGTGTTATAGGCTGCTATGAGAGGTTTTGGAAGATAGTGCTCAAGCGCTACTCTTGTTCCGTTGCCTAATTTTCTAGAAACGGCTCTGATTGATCCAGTTCGAAAATACTCTAGAACGCCTTCTGAAGCTCGCAGTTTCGAATGGGTTATCTGATTTCGGGAAATCCCGGCATCAGCAAGGGACGGAAACAAGCTGCCGATGAAGAGTGAGCCTTCAGTTCTCCCGGTCAAATAGGCTGTTACTCTCGAACCTTGCGCACAGGTAAAATCCTTATCCTTTGAATTCATGGCGAGGATAACGAATAGGTACTTAGATAAATTGGTGGGGAGATTCGCGAGGTTGGCCGTGCGCATTTCTAAAAGCGTTGAGATAATCTCGAGACTTAAATCTGACAACCCTTCTTTCTTAAAAGCTTTGGCGCGACTCTTTTCAATCATAAAAGAAATTGAAGTTTCCCCAATTTCGAGACGTGATTTACCATGTTTGTCTTCAACCTTGCAGTTAAGCAAGGATAAAAAAGTAAATTTTGGATTTTCCATCATTAAAAGTGCGACGATAAAGGAAACATCCATGTTACCCAAAATGCCTAACATCCAATTTAGTTTTCCCGTATAGCCGATTTTATCTTTTTCAATATGGCTCGGGGGGGTATGACTCATCCATAATGATTTGTTTTCCCACATAACGGTTCTGCTTGCCAGCCCACAGTCTTCAATTTTTGATGAAAGTTTAATGAATCCTTTGTATTTTTTGCTCAATAATAGATAGGCGGCGAAAGATTTCCTGTTATGTCCAGATGAAAAATGGCGTCTAATGGGCGGGGTGCCTTTTTCGCGAGGATATATGTCATAGAAGTCTTTAGCTTTGACCCGTCGCTCAAGAGAAGCGAGATCAATTTCGTTTATTAATTTTTGGCCATCTTCAAAAAATGCTTTTAGGGTCTTCCAATAATCTGTTAACGCTTGATGCAATCTATTTCGTTTTCGTTCAAGATCGTAATAAAGCTCGTCCAAATATTCAGAGTCAGTCCTGCTCAAGCTCACCGGGCAAATTAGTTTATCAATTTGGTCTTTGTTATTAACTTTGTATGCTGCCTTTTCGCCAATTATGCTCACATTGAAGCTGGATTCTTTTTGGACTTGATTGACCTGCTTCATTGCGGGAATGAGAACTGAAATGGGTATCTGATCTCGGTCTTGCAAGTACACCAAAAAGGGGAGAAGATTTTTATTCCAAATAGCGACCCGTGTAGTGATGCTTGATTTAATTTCAGGCGTGATCAATGTCGTCAGATAAAGATTTTTTATTAGCGTCGACCAGTCGTCGGCTTTCTTTGGAAAAGCTTTCATCTCTGAGTCAGTAATAGTCGGTCGCAACACGCTATTTAGGCGACTCCACCAACTTTTTATTGAGATTGGTTTCTTACCCGTGCAGTAATTGACTGCATGCTGTGCGAAAGGTTCCCAGTCTTTTACATGAGACAGATAGTGAATATTGATGTGCCTACAAGCCCCGGCTTCGGATTCTATCCTTAACTGATGCTCGCCGTTTTTCATGGTGATTTTCACTATATCTCTACTTCCGTTAACTGTCGTTCTCGTTTAAATCAATGGCGCCCCATATTAAAAACAGCATCTGCACGATTCGGCCTTCGCTCACGTGAGATCTCTACCAAAAAGCTGTCAAAAAATGTCTCTCAATAATTGTAGCTGTCAGATCATGTAGGTTATTGCAGTGTAGACGAAAAATGGGCGAGTGGGCCTTTTTTTGACAATTTAATGCGTTCGGAATAACGCACTTCGATAGCCTTCGGTGCCGGCAGGTTTGATGGTCCATTGGTCCAGGGCGCGAGCCACCTGCTCTATGTCGCTGTTTTTGTAGCCCTGCAATGGACCGGCCCAGCCGTGAACGTCGTTCAGGGCCTGGGCGAAGCGTTTGGGCAGGTGTTGCGCAAGGTATTGGGCCACCGTGGATTGCGGTTTTGAGTTACGCAGGTCGTGCAGGTCCTGTTCTACGTTGGTGGCGGGCAGCATATTGACGCTCAGGCTGTCGCCGGGGTGCCAGAAGCTGGAAATCTGCAGCATCGAAGGGCCGCTGAGCCCGCGGTGGGTGACCAGCATCGGTTCGCGGAAATGTTCGTTGTTGCAATGCACATCCACAGGGCAACTGACGCCGGACAGGGGCGCCAACTGTTCCTTCAGCTCCGGGTGCAGGGTGAAGGGCACCAACCCTGCCCGGGTGGGCAGTACGGCAAGCCCGAACTGTTTCGCAATATCGTAGCCAAAGCCGGTTGCGCCCATGGTGGGGATGGACAGCCCACCGCAGGCGATGACCAGGGATTCGCAGGTCAGGGTACCGCTGCTGGTTTGTAGCTGATAGCCGTGATCGACACCGCTGATTGTTTTAACGCTTGTCTTAAGTCGCACTTCCGCGCCAGCCCATTCGCATTCGGTGAGCAGCATATCGAGTATTTCCTTGCTGCTGTCCTTGCAGAATAGCTGCCCGGCGGCCTTCTCCTCGTGCTCGATGCCGTGGCGTTCCACCAAGTCCAGGAAGTGCTGGGGGGTGTAGCGTTTCAGGGCGGAGATGCAGTAGTGGGGATTGTCCGAGAGGAAGTTCGCCGGCGTGCTGTTGAGGTTGGTGAAGTTGCAACGGCCACCGCCGGACATAAGGATCTTCTTGCCGGGTTTGTTGGCGTGGTCGATCACCAGCACGCTACGGCCGCGGTAGCCTGCAGTTAGAGCGCACATCAGGCCTGCGGCGCCGGCGCCTATGATGATGACGTCGTAGCTCGCCGTGTTCATCTGATGTTGTCCCGCTGCAGGGCTACGGAGTTCCGGCACGGGTTGAGGGCGGTCAGGGATACGCGGTGAATGCGTCCCTGTACGCTCGACAAAAACATCCCTGTTTTTGACGATCCCTGACAGCTCTCAACCTGCGCCTTGCCAAACATCTGTGCTTGTACCGCCCCGCATGTATTAGTTGGGCGCAGTATACATTTTTGCGGAGACGTTAGGGCAGTTGCACGGAACCTTCCATATAGAATGCCGCCTGGCCCGCAATGGCGACGCGGTCGCCCTTCAGTTCACATCGCAGAACGCCGCCTCTGTCGGACACCTGGTGTGCCAACAGGTGATCCTTGCCGAGTTTTTCGGCCCAGTAGGGCACCAGAATACTGTGGATTGAGCCGGTGACCGGGTCTTCATCAATGCCGCCGCCGGGGGCGAAGTAACGGCTGACGAAGTCGCAGTCATTGCCGGGTGCCGTAATGATGACACCTAGATTGCCAAGTTCTTTGAGCTTGCGGATGTCCGGCTGCGCGGTTTTTACCGCCGCTTCGTTTCCGAGGACGATGAGGTAATTGGTGTCTTTGGGAACAAAGAACGACGTGTTCGGGCAGCCTTCCAGGGCTTCCAGAATCAGGCCGGGTGTCGGGCGTTCCTCAAAGCCCAGATTAGGGAAGTCCAGTTCCAGCCAGCCGTCGTCGGTCTGTTTCACTCCCAGGGGGCCGCTTTTGGACTGGAATCGGATTTGCTCCTTTTTCCAGCCCAGCTTGTTGAAGAGGACCCAGGCGCTGGCGAGGGTGGCGTGGCCGCAGAGAGGCACTTCTATGTCGGGCGTGAACCAGCGTATGTGAAAGTCTTCTTCTGCGTTATCAGGAAGGGGCACCAGAAAGGCCGTTTCCGAGAGATGATTTTCCAGCGCCATTTTTTGCATGGTGTCGTCCGGCAGCCATTCTTCAAGTGGCATGACGGCAGCGGGGTTTCCGCCGAAAACCTGGCTGGCGAAGGCGTCGACCTGATATATCGGTAGTGTTTTCATTCTCTTTCCTTTCGCGAGATTCGATGAGTGATAGCCAGAGTCACCATTCTCCGTTTATGCAGACAACCATAACAGATTCAGATATTGTGATTTTGGACCGGTACAGGCTTTTTTGTTCGACATCTGTGCTGGTAAGAATCTGTTTGATCTGTACTGCAGCCATTCTGGATTGATCTGGCAGGATGAAGCGATGGGCATTCTCTATAATCAGGTAGCAGACCAGTTACACGCATTGATTCGTGATGGGGTTTATCGCGAAGGTGAGCGGTTGCCTGGTGTTCGGGCGCTCAGTCGCCAGTTTGGCGTGAGCGTGTCAACGGTGCTTCAAGCACACCAGACGCTGGAGGCCCGAGGCTACCTCGAAGCGCGAGAGCGCAGCGGCTATTTTGTGCATCTGCCCAGGCGGGATACACCAGAACCGGTGATGCAGAAGCACAAAGCCAAGCCGGTGCCGGTGAGTGCCCGTGACATGGCGCTTGATCTTTGTGCTGACGAAGAGAAACGCATGGTGCCTCTGGCGGCCGCTGTGCCACATCCCGATTTCCTGCCCGTGCGGCAGATCCAGCATGCCACCCTCTGGGCTGCACGGCGAGGGCTGGAAACATTAGACTATGCCTTTCCCGGCAAGATCGAGTATCGCCGTCAGGTGGCCCAGCGAATGGCCGCATTGGGGATTATTACCACGCCCGACGACATTCTTGCCACCAACGGTGCCCAGGAAGCCATTATTCTTGCCCTGCAGGCGGTCACTTCGCCTGGGGATATCGTGGTTGTCGAGTCACCATCGTTCCCGGGCATCCTCCAGGCGCTGGACGTGGTTGGGCTCCGGGTCATTGAAGTGCCGACGCATCCTTCGGAAGGGCTGAGCCTGGAGGGATTGGAGCTGGCGCTGGAACAGTGGCCGGTGAAGGCATGCGTGGTGGTCCCCAATCACAGCAATCCCATGGGCGCGACGATGTCTGATCTTCGCAAGCAGCAGATGGTAAGGATGCTGGAAGCGGTGGGCGTTCCTTTGATTGAGGACGACATCTACGGCGATCTCTATTACGGCATGAATCGACCCAGACCGGCAAAGGTCTTTGATCGCACCGGCAATGTTATCTATTGCAACTCCTTCTCCAAGACCATTTCTCCGGGTTTACGGCTGGGATGGATGATGCCGGGAAAATACCTCGCCGAAGCACGGCAGCAGAAGTATTTCAGTAATCTGGGTACGGCGAGTGTGCCCCAGATTGCCGTAGCGCATTTCCTGGAGCAGGGCGGTTACGACCGATACCTGCGTTCAGCCCGGCAGCGTTACCGCGAGGCAACGGACCGTATGCGTGCGGCAGTAGGACGCTCCTTCCCGGAAGGTACGGCTGTCAGCCGTCCCCAGGGCGGTTTCGTGCTGTGGGTTCAGCTTCCGGGCACAGTGTCCGGTACAGAGGTGTTTCGCCGGGCGCGGGAGGAGAATATCAACGTGGCTCCGGGCCTGATGTTCTCCACCACCGACAAGTACGAAAACTGCCTGCGATTGAATGGTGCCAATCCCTGGAGTGAGCGGGTTGAGCAGGCCATTGCGCGCCTCGGTGCCATCGTAACGGCTGTGGCGGCTGAGTCCCGGGCCTGACTCGGGCCTATTTTTTCCGCAGGCTCATCGGATCCAGCAGGCCGATGGCAACCGCAATGCCCGTAACATCCGGCACGCGCTCCACACCTAGCCGTTTCATTACGCGCGCCCTGTACAAGTCAATTGTCTTCACGCCGATGCCCAGTTGCTCCGCTATTTCCCTGCTGGTGTATCCTTGTGCCAATGGCATGAATACATCCCGTTCCCGCCGTGTGAGAGAAGCGACAAGCGTGTCAGTGTGCTGGTCTCCACGTTGTTGACTATTGGTTTTCTGATGTTCCTGAAGGGCCTGCTGGACGCTATCCAGAAGAAGTTGTTCGTTGAATGGCTTCTCGATGAAATCAAAAGCCCCGGATTTGAAGGCGCGGACCACGATGGGCACATCCGCGTGTCCAGAGAGAAAGATGATGGGAAGTTGCGAGCCCCGTTTTTGAAGCTCTTCCTGAACGTTCAGGCCGCCGAGGCCAGGCATCCGTATGTCGAGGACCACGCAGCCGGTATGCTCCGGATTAACGGCGTTCAGAAATTGCCGGCCATCTGCATAAGGCTGCACGTGTAGGCCAACGGACTCCAGCAGCCACTGGGTGGACTCCAGCATGCCGGCATCATCGTCTACAACATAAACGGTATGGGCTGAATCACTCATCCTGGTCTGTCTCCCTAGGGTTGCCGGATTCATTCTTTTTGCAGTGGGGAGGAGGGAAGCGGCATATCAGTGTCAGGCCGCCACCGTCGGCTGGTTGTGCGTCCAGAAAGCCGCCATATCCCTCAATAATGGAGCGGCTCATGGAAAGTCCAAGGCCAAGTCCTTGAGGTTTGCTGGTATAGAAGGGCGTGAACATGTGTCGCAGGCCTTCCTCGTCAAGGCCCGTTCCGTGGTCAGTCACCTTGATCAGGGTCTCCTGCGCCGGTGTTATGCAGGTTTCAATCTTAATGTGAGATGGGGCGTTGTTATCCTGCCGGGCTTCGGTATTGGCGTCGATACCGTTGCGAATCAGGTTGATCAACACCTGCTCGAGTAAGACCGGGTCGGCAGTGAGTACGGGGTTGAGCGGCGTTAGGTTCTCCTGGATGACAACATTATGTTTGTCTGCATCCCATTGGCATAGTCGCTTGACGTTGGTTACCGCGTCATTGATGTTAACCGGCGCTGTGCGTTGCTGCCCCTTACGTAGAAAGGCCCGCAGTCGCTTGATGACTTCCGAGGCGCGGTTGGCGTGATGAGTGATTCGCTGCAGACCATCGTCCACCCGCTCGAGGTTCTCCGGGTACTCCAGGGCCAGTTTCAGATAACGCTGGCTTGCACTGGCAAAGTTAACGATCGACGCCAGTGGCTGGTTCATCTCGTGGGCGATACTGGATGCCAGTTCGCCCAGTGTCGCCAGGCGGGCAGTGTGGGCGAGTTCTTCGGCCAGTCGGCGGTTGTTTTCTTCCGACTTTACCCTTGCGGTAATGTCTCGTGAGACGCTGACGGCCTCGATCACTGCTCCGGTGTAGGTTTCCCTGATCGCCCGGCTGGCGATTTCAAACCATCGCTTGCTGCCGTCCCGGTGGGTGATCTCTATGGTCATGGTGGCGTAGCCTTCGTCCCGAAGCCGGTTACGGGCTTCCTCCATTTCGGCGCTGAAGGCATTGCTTCGGAATACCTCTTCAAGAGGTTTGCCCCTAAGTTCCTCAGGCCAGTACCCCAGCAGCCTCCAGGATGCCGGCGTGGCATCAATGAACCTGCCATCCGGTGCATGCCGGGAAATAAGGTCTGTAGTGTTTTCGGTAATCAATCGGTAAAGCCGGCTGGATCGGGTTGCCTCGTCCAGTTTCCGAATGTTGTCTGTGACATCCCGTCCCCGTGCCAGAATCTGGCGAGAGTCCTGGTCGGGAATGAACGTCCACGACAGGGTGGCCGAATGCAGACGACTCTCCACGCCTTCAATAGCGCGCCCCTGGGTAAGGCAGGCATTGATCAGAGCTGAGAAATTGACTGGTAGCAGTCTGATCGGGTTGTCGGTTCCGGTCTCCGCACACAGATCTTTCGCTGCCTGATTCAAGCCTAGCAGCTGGCCGTCGGAATCGAGTATAAGCCCTGCTTCAGGGTCGGAACTTGGCAGCTGGAAGGTTGTGATAGTGCTTCCTTGGTTATTTTTCATTTTAATATAGTAAATACACTATAATACATTGGTGTAATTTCTAGTAGTGTTGCTATAAAATAGTATCTCTATACCAGATATTGTAGCCCTTTTGGTAGACTTCTTTAATGCACCATAAGAATAATGACGCTTACAGGACCATACAATGACATCAATTTTTGATCAGGGCCTCGAGCCAGTCAGCGCCAATCACTCTGTCCTTTCCCCCATCGACTTTATTGAGCGTACCGCCAGTGTCTACCCGGACTATCCGGCAGTCATACACGGAGCCATTCGCTATACCTGGGGACAGACCTATGAACGGTGTCGCCGACTGGCCTCTGCGCTTTCCAGCAGGGGCATCGGTCGTGGCGACACGGTGGCGGCGATACTGCCCAATATTCCGGCGATGGTGGAATGTCACTTTGGCGTTCCGATGATTGGGGCTGTGCTCAACACTCTTAACGTGCGACTGGATGCTGAGGCCATTGCTTTTATGCTTGAGCACGCTGAAGCCAAAGTGGTGGTGGCCGATCGGGAGTTCGGTAGTGTGGTTCGCGATGCAATCAGTCGTCTGGACTCAAAGCCATTGGTCATTGACATTGACGATCCCGAATACGGTGAGGGTATCCAGGTGAGCGATCTGGATTACGAAGCGTTCCTTCAGGAAGGCGACCCGGAGTTCCAGTGGAACCTGCCTGAAAACGAATGGGATGCAATTTCACTGAACTATACATCAGGTACCACCGGGAACCCGAAAGGTGTGGTTTACCACCATCGTGGCGCTTATCTGAACAGTCTTGGCAATCAGGCCGTGTGGTCAATGGGCCAGCACCCCGTCTACCTGTGGACGCTTCCCATGTTCCACTGCAACGGCTGGTGTTTCCCCTGGACCGTCACGGCGATGGCAGGCACCCATGTGTGTCTACGGCGGGTGGACCCGGAGAAAATCCTCCAGCTGATTCGCGATCATCAGGTGACTCACATGTGCGGTGCGCCAATTGTGCTCAACGCTCTGTTGAATGTGCCAGAGTCTGCAAAAGCCGGAATTGATCACGAGGTGAAGGCGATGACAGCCGGTGCAGCCCCTCCTGCACAGGTTATCGGTGCCATTGAGGAAATGGGGATTGCGATTACCCATGTATATGGTCTCACCGAGGTATACGGCCCAGTGACAGTGTGTGCGTGGAAATCCGAGTGGGATGAGAAAACGCTGGATGAACGGGCCACGATCAAAGCACGTCAGGGCGTTCGTTATCAGACGCTGGCAGGCACGATGGTGGGCGAGCCAAGCACCATGGAGCCAGTACCTAAAGACGGTAAAACCATTGGCGAGATATTCCTGCGCGGTAACACCGTAATGAAGGGCTATCTGAAAAACCCCAAGGCCACTGAGGAAGCCTTTCGCGGCGGTTGGTTCCACACCGGCGATCTGGCTGTGTGGCACGAGGACGGTTATATGGAGATCAAGGATCGTCTGAAGGACATCATCATTTCGGGGGGCGAAAATATTTCTACCATTGAGGTGGAAGACGCTCTGTATCGCCATCCGTCGGTATTGGAGGCAGCGGTGGTTGCGCGTCCAGACGCCAAATGGGGCGAGACCCCTTGTGCGTTTATCACCTTGAAGCCGGAAGCCAGCGAAGTGAGCGAGGAGGATCTGATCGACTTCTGCCGTGAACGATTGGCTCGCTTCAAGGTGCCCAAGACGATCGTATTTAGTGACCTGCCAAAAACCTCAACCGGCAAGATCCAGAAATTCGTGCTGCGAGACCAGGCAAAAGAACTGGATTGATCTGGTGGTGTTATAGCCCGGCGACCGGGTTTGGAAACCGTTAACACAAAAACAACATGAGGTGCGGATGATTCCGCACCAGGAGACTTTTTATGCAAGTTTACCACCGTAAAAATGGGGAAGAGCAGCCATATTGGCCGGCTGGTCCATTCAAGATTCGACTGCCGTTTGTTCACTACCGTTGGGAGTTTGCCGAAATGGTGCAGGCGCTGATCATGTTCGTGGTCAGCCTTGCGATGATTCCGCTTCTGGAGAAGTACCTCGGTGTGCCCTACGACGTTGCGCTTGCCTACGTGGTGATTTGCGGCATCGGTTTCATGTTGCCAGCGTTACTCGGTGTTCCACTGATACCGGGCTGGATCACGCCGGGCATCCCTGTGGTGCTTCTCTTCCTGGGTGACTACGAGCCGGGTCCGGAGGCAATTAAAGCGTTGTTTGCGCTACAGTTCCTGGTGTTCATTATTTTCCTGGTGCTGGGGGTTACCCGCTTGGGGAGCAAGCTGGTGGAGCTGATTCCCCGTTCCATGAAGGGCGGCATTATTATTGGTGCCGGTATTGCCGCATTGATGGGCGAAATCGAAGCAGGTGGACGACTGGCTGAAACCCCCATTTCCCTGATTGTGGGCGGTCTGGTCTGTCTGTATCTGATGTTTTCGGTATCTTTCAAAGGGTTCGTCGACACCAGCAACATTGCCCGCAAGATTGCGAACTACGGAATGGTCCCGGGAATGGTCGTCGCCATCCTGGTGGGTTTTGCCACTGGTGAGTATGCCGTTCCAGACGTGGAGTGGGGCATTACCAAGCCGGCGTTTGACGAGCTGTGGAACTATCTGCCGTTTGCTGTCGGGTTTCCCGATGCCGAAGTGTTCATGTACGCCATTCCGACAGCGGTGATCGCCTATGTCATTGCCTTTGGTGACATCGTAGTTGGGCAGTCGTTGATGAACCGGGTGGATCACCTGCGAAAGGATGAGGAGATTGATAACAGCATTGATCGTGTACATCTCGTGACGGCTATCCGCAACGGTGGGCACGCTTTCTTTGCGCCATACCCCGGTCTTGCCGGCCCTATCTGGACGGCGGTTACCGCTACCATGGCTGAGCGTTATAAATATGGCCGTAACGCCATGGATTCCATCTACAGCGGTGGTGGTACGTTCTGGGTTACTGGTTTCATTGCCTTGTTTGTGTTGCCGTTGGTGAGCTTCTTCCAGCCAGTATTGCCGATTGCCTTGTCGTTGACTCTGCTTCTGACTGGCTACATCTGCCTAATGGTGGGGCTTGAGCAATTGGAGAACAACACTGAACGTGGTATCGCCGGTACCATGGGGGTGGTTCTGGCAGTCTATGGAGCGGGTTGGGGACTGGCCACCGGTGCCGTGCTGTATTTTCTTATCGAGCGCACCAAGCTGCTTGGATTTACCGCCGACCCGGAAGCGCCGGGTGTTAAGGCAACTGAAGAACATTAAGCCAGCAGCGTCTGATCTGCTTGAACGCACTTTACCCTTATGTGTCCTTGGAGGCATCGGCTTGGCCATGCCTCCTTTTTTGTTTGACAAGTTGTCATATAGTGACAACTTGTCGCTTTTTTGTAGTTGTCGCCTTCCTTCCGTGTTGAATTCGGGTTTAAACTGAAGTTTCTGATCAATTTTCGTACGCGACGTTGCCGCTGTACGGTGAATGCCGCTTCATAATCACAATAACCCGGAGGCAGTCATGACCATCAGCTCCACGCCCGAAGGCGTTTCGGTTGCACCCCGACACATGCACTTCGATATTGCCGACGACCTCAAAACCCTGTGGCACGGCAATGACACCTTCCGCACGGCGTTCTTCAATGCGCTTTCGCTCCAGTTCCCCGATGGCGAGCAGCAGTTTATCAATGCGGTTCGGCTCTACCGGGACAAGGTGGACGATCCCAAGCTTAAGGAAGAGATTCGCGGGTTTATTGGCCAGGAGGCGCTGCATAGCCGGGAGCACAAGCACTACAACGAAGCGTTGAAGGCTCGTGGGTACAACATCGATGCCATTGATGAGCGATTCCGCAGGCATATGGCGTGGGTAGGCAACCTGCCGCCCAGTCGCCAACTGGCCGGAACCTGCGGCGCCGAGCATTATACCGCGGTGCTGGCGAATGCCATTCTCCGTCACCCGGAATGGATGGAAGGGGCCACACCGGACATGGAAAAGCTGTGGCGCTGGCACGCCATCGAGGAAACTGAGCACAAATCGGTGGCTTTCGACGTCTATCGACACTGCGTTGGCAATGAGCGTCTTCGCCGGATTGTATTCCTGTTTGTGACCTGGAATTTCTTCAAGTACACCTTCCTGAACACCTGCAGTCTGTTGAAAACCGACGGCAAGTTGTGGAGCCTCGGCACGTGGATCGGTGGTATTAACTTTCTATGGGGTAAACCGGGGGTGTTGCGCAAGTGCATGCCGGACTTCCTGGCCTATTTCCGCAAGGGGTTTCATCCGTGGCAACAGGATAACCGTGAACTGATCGAGAAAAACCTCAATGAACTTGAACTGAAGCCATCCGCTCGCTAGCAGGGTGCTGAAATATTGACCGCTTTGTGTAAGACTGGGCCTGCCAAAAACAATGACAATAAAGGGAAGCAACCGGCTGGAATAGCTTCCCATAGCTGGAGGCCCCATGCGCGTTGGTCTTATCGTTGATTCCGCCTGCGATCTGCCCTATGAGTTCAGTCGCAAGCACGATCTGTTTGTTCTGCCGGTCACGGCCGTTATTGATGGCCAGACCTACATCGACGAGCACGACCCGGTCAGGACCCAGGAATTCTACCAGAGCGGCCTGTTGCAGAAGGGCCACCACGCCGAAACACACGCCTTCTCCGCCGAACAGATCCACGATCTGTTCATGGAAAAAATTGTCACGGAATTTGACGTTGCCATCTGCGAAACGGTCACCCGGTCTCGCAGCCTGATTTTCCAGAATGCCACGGAAGCCATGAACAGTGTGATGGGGCACTATCATGAGGCCCGCCACGCCGCCGGGCGGGAGGGCAAATTCTCCATGCGGGTGATCGACAGCAAACAGATCTTTGCCGGCCAGGGGCTGCTGGCGGCTCACACCCTTCGCCTGATTGAGCAGAAGCTTTCGAAAAACGCCTTACGCAATGAAGTCGACACGTTCACCGACAGAATCTACACCTGCGTGATTCCCCGGGATTTGCACTATATCCGCGAACGGGCCCGTCGGCGTGGAGACAAGAGCGTGTCGGCACTGGTGGCGTTTCTCGGCAAGGCACTGAACATCACCCCGGTCATTTTTGGTCAGGGCGCTGAAGGACAACCGGTTGCCAAAACCCGGAGTTTCGACGTGGCAGTGGAAAAAGTGATGAACTATGCCACCGCGAGGGTCGAGGCAGGTCTGTTGACGCCCTATGTCAGCCTTTCCTGCGGCCTGACCTGGACTGAAATCGAGGACCTTCCAGGATTGAATCGCCTGCGTGACGCCTGTGAGAAAAACGGTGTTGAGCTGTTGCTCTCCCAGATGGGCATTACCAGCAGCATCTACATCGGCCCCGGCAGCCTGTGCCTGGCGCTTGCCGCAGAACCCCACGAATTCAGCGATTTCCAGTAGCCGGGGCTATCGGGCGCCCAGGCACCACCTCCCGTTTCTTGGCTCACTCGCACACCAAAGGCTGTATCTTCGGCAAACGCAGCCGGTCGGGCTTCGTGTTAGCCTCATGTCGTTCTCAATTCAGAAGCCCACTTCCAGACAGCACCGGACCCCGATTATGACCAAAGGTAAAACGGATCTCGCCAATGCGTTGCTCGAGCAACACGTAAAACACGAACTGGCTTCCCTGAAAGGGGCCAAGTTGCGGCGCTTTCTCGAAACCGAAGTGGATGAACTGTTTGACTACGCCGGGGCCATCACCCTGAACCGGCTGACCTCGGCGGAACAGGTTATGGGCGTGATCCAGCGCATTGTGATCAACATGGAACTGGATGCCGGTATCCCGGAACTGGCGGCCGAAATGGCTACGGAGGTATTGAACGCGCCGGTCCAGCGCACGTCCCGGTTACGGGATATTATCACCCGAGAGCAGGCCACCGGGTTCCTCGAAGAGGCCCTTGAACTACGTCAGCAGCGTGAGCGGGTGATCAGCGAGATCATGGCTCACCCGGTCTATCAGGAGCTGGTTTCAAACGTGGTGTATCAGGGCGTGGTGAACTACCTCTACGAGGACAACCTGATTACCAAGAGTGTTCCCGGTGTCGGCTCGATGATGAAGTTTGGCAAGCGCATGGCCAACAGGGCGGTTCCGGGCCTGGACGAGACCTTTGAGCGCCGTTTCAAGGCCTGGTTGTCCGACAGCCTGCCGGGGTTGATCAGCCGGAGTGAACAGTTCCTGAACAAGGCGCTGAGCGACGAGGAGCTGCGCGACAGCGTGATGGCCGTATGGGTGTCACTGGAAGACCGCACCATCGAAGAGTTGCACGAGGGGCTTGGAGACATACAGCTCCAGGAGTTTGTGGTTCTGGGGTATGAGTTCTGGCTGCAGTTCCGACAGACGGCCTATTTTGAGGGGTGTGCCAGGGCCGTGGTGGAGCACCTGTTTACCCTGTATGGCGACAAGCCGGTAATTGAGCTGTTGGCTGCCGTTGGGGTCGATCGCGATGTAGTCATGGCGGAGGTGGATGCCTACGCACTTCCTGTGATAGACGTGCTGCGGGAGGAGGGGTATCTTGAGGCCCTGATCCGTCGTCGTCTTGCGCCATTCTATAAGTCGGCCGCGGCGAAAAAACTTCTGCAGCAGGAGAGCTGAGCACTCCTGCGTTCGCGTGGGATGTTTGGCAATGCTGGTACCAACGGAGCTGTTCTGGGCCTATCTGGTGGCCATCTCGCTACTGACTGTCACGCCAGGGGTGGACACCCTGCTGGTGATGCGGAACGCCGGGCGCGGTGGATTGAAACATGGTTTGCGGGATGGCTGTGTCACCAGCGTGGGCATCTGCTGTGGGTTGTTTATTCACGCCACCCTGTCCGCTCTGGGTATTTCGGTGCTGCTGGTAGAGACGGCCTGGGCGTTTACCGCGGTCAAATGGGCAGGTGCCTGCTACCTGATCTGGCTGGGGCTGAGTTCGTTGCGTCAGGCCATGGCCCGGGGCCCCGCAAACGCCGATGAATCCTCGATATCGAGCGCCGAACCGCCATTGATGAAACCGGTATCAATCTGGGTGGCGTTTCGAGAAGGCCTGCTGTCCAACGTGCTGAATCCGAAAACGGCGCTGTTCTATATGGCGTTGCTTCCTCAGTTTATCGATCCCGCCGGGAATGCATTCCAGCAATCGCTGTTCCTTGCGGCGGTTCACTTTGTGCTGGCGATGGCCTGGCAATGTGGGCTGGCGTTGGTGGTGGTCAAATCAAGAAGGCTTGGCGTGGGGCAGGGCGTAAAGCGCATGCTGAACGCGCTGACTGGTGGCTTCTTCGTCGCTATCGGGGCAAAACTGGCGACGCAGTGAAGTGGTGATGTATGAAAAAGGGGAGCCGAGGCTCCCCTTTTTGATGGTAATACGCTGAACGCAGCTATTACTTTTCGAGGTACTGCAGCTTGTCCGGCTTGCCGTCCCACTCTTCGGCTTCTGGCAGCGGGTCTTTCTTTTCGGTGATGTTGGGCCACTTGCCTGCCAGGTCGGCGTTGAGCTCCACAAACTGGACCTGATCCGCCGGCAGCTCGTCTTCCGAGAAAATGGCCTCAGCGGGGCACTCCGGCTCACACAGGGCGCAATCGATGCACTCGTCCGGATCGATTACCAGAAAGTTCGGGCCTTCGTAGAAGCAGTCAACCGGGCATACTTCCACGCAGTCCGTGTATTTGCACTTGATGCAGTTATCAGTAACGACAAACGTCATAGTCAGTTTCCTGGTCCAGTAGTCAATCTCATCAGTGTAATAATAATTGCGCGATATTGTATTGAGCGGCCTGCCCTGTCGCAAGCGCTGAGGTGCACTATCGTTATTACACAGATCAATTCTGCCGCTGAGTTCCACTATTTCCCCAGCAGTTCTTTCAATTCGTACAGTCGGTTAAGGGCATCCCGCGGAGTCAGTCCGTCCACGTCCAGGTCGGCCAGGCATTCTTCCACTTTGCTGGGCTCCAGGCTGGCGAACATGTCTGCCTGCATAACCGGCTCGCTAACGCGGGCGGTGCGTGGCTGTTTTTCAGGTTCAGCCGGCGCCACGGCGGTATGATCGGCTGCCGGCCTGGCTGGTGCCGCACCGCCTTCAAGGTGGGACAACTGCTCCTTGGCATTGCGAATCACGTCCTGGGGCACGCCAGCCAGCTTCGCCACCTGCAAACCATAGCTCTGGCTCGCCGGGCCGTCATGAACGTTGTGCAGGAACACGATGGTGTCGTCGTGCTCGGTGGCAGTCAGGTGAACGTTAACGGCGTGCTCAAGATCGTCGGCCAGTTGCGTGAGCTCGAAATAGTGAGTGGCAAACAGGGTGTAGCAGCGAATGTGTTTGGCCAGGTGTTCCGCTGTCGCCCACGCCAGGGACAGGCCGTCGAAGGTGCTGGTGCCGCGCCCCACCTCGTCCATCAGCACCAGGCTGTATTCCGTGGCGTTGTGAAGGATATTGGCGGTCTCAGTCATTTCCACCATAAAGGTTGAGCGGCCGCCGGCGATGTCGTCTGACGACCCCATGCGGGTGAAAATACGATCCAGTGGCCCGATGACCACGCGGTTGGCGGGCACATAGCTGCCGGTGTAAGCCAGCAGGGCAATCAGTGCTGCCTGGCGCATGTAGGTGGACTTACCGCCCATGTTGGGGCCGGTGATCACCAGCATGCGCCGTTGCTGGTCCATCAGCAGATCATTGGGCACGTAGGGATCGCTCAGCAGTTGTTCTACCACCGGGTGGCGGCCTTCTTCGATATCGAAGCCGGGCGTGTCACTGAATTCCGGGGCATTGAAGCGAAGGCTGGTGGCCCGCTCGGCAAAGTTGCTGAGCACATCCAGCTCCGCCAGGGCCTGGGCAGCGTCCTGCAGGGGTGCCAGTTCTGCGGCTACGGTTTCCAGTACCTCGTCGTACAGGGCTTTCTCCCGTGCCAGCGAGCGGCTCTTGGCGCTCAGGGCCTTGTCTTCGAATTCTTTCAGTTCCGGGGTGATAAAGCGTTCTGCGTTTTTCAGGGTCTGGCGGCGGATGTAATCCACTGGCGCCTGCCCGGACTGGGCGCGGGTAATTTCGATGTAGTAGCCGTGTACCCGGTTATAACCCACTTTCAGCGTGCTGATCCCGGTACGCTCGCGCTCACGAGTCTCAACGTCCAGCAGGAACTGGCCTGCGTTCTCGCTGATATTGCGCAGTTCGTCCAGTTCTTCGTCAAAACCTTCGCGGATAACACCGCCATCCCGGATAACCACCGGCGGGTTGTCGATGATGGCTCGTTCCAGCAGGTCCGATAGTTCGGGGTACTCGCTGATCGTTGTGGCGAGTCTGACGACGTGGTGGGAATTGACCGGTGTCAGTGCCTTCTGTAAATCCGGCAGGCTTAGAAAGGCATCCCGCAGCCGTGCCAGATCCCTTGGGCGCGCTGAACGCAGTGCCACGCGGGCCAAAATCCGCTCGATATCACCGATGCTTTTCAACAGGTCATGAACCGGCTCATAGTGAAAGCCGTCCAGAAGTGCGGAAACCGCCTGCTGGCGTTGTTCCACCACGGTAATGTCCCGTAAAGGCCGGTTAAGCCACCGTCTTAGCTGGCGCCCACCCATGGCGGTCGCCGTCCGGTCCATCACCCAGGCCAGGGTGTGCTGGGTGCCGCCCATCAGGTTGGTGTCGATTTCCAGGTTACGGCGGCTGGTGGCGTCCAGGATTACCGCTTCCTCGCGCCGTTCACGGCTGAGTTTGCGAATGTGGGGCAGGGCGGTGCGCTGGGTTTCTTTGGCGTACTGCAGCAGGCATCCGGCGGCGCAGATGGCCAGCGTGAGGTCTTCGCAGCCAAAGCCGGTCAGGTCGCGGACCTGCAGTTGCTGGGTAATCACGCGGCGGGCGGTGTCGGACTCAAACAGCCATGGGCCCTGGCGACGGATACCGGTATAGCCGTCCAGTACGTCCTGATAAGGAAAGTCCTCACTGATCAGGATCTCCGCTGGGCGCAGGCGCTGGAGTTCCCCTTGCAGGCCCTCGAGATCGTCCAGTTCAGACACGGTAAACCGTCCGCTGGAGATGTCGAGGGAGGCAAAACCAAACTGCTCCCGGTGGCTGTAGATGGCGACCAGGAGGTTATCCCGGCGGTCCTCCAGGAACGCATCGTCGCTCAGCGTGCCCGGCGTCACAATGCGAACCACCTTGCGCTCTACCGGCCCCTTGCTGGTCGCCGGGTCGCCAATCTGTTCGCAAATGGCGATGGATTGACCAGCACGAACCAGACGTGCAATGTAGCCTTCAGCGGAATGGTAAGGAATGCCCGCCATGGGAATCGGGCTGCCCCCGGACTGCCCTCGGGCCGTCAGGGTGATATCCATCAGTTCGGCGGCTTTCTTGGCATCCTCGTAGAACAGCTCGTAAAAGTCCCCCATGCGGTAGAACACCAGTTCATTGGGGTGTTCACCCTTGATCTTGAGGTATTGCCTCATCATCGGGGTGTGGTGGGACAGATCGGTCTGGGCTGCTGACATGAACGGTTCCGGATCCATTGGCTTTATGTGAAGGCAGGGATTGTAAGAAAATAACCGCCATGATGAAACGAAGGAGATCATTATGCCACTGACTGACGAGGCATTGGCGGAAGCCGGCACGCAATTGGCTGACGTATTAATGCAACGCGAGCTTACGATAGCCACTGCCGAAAGTTGCACTGGCGGCTGGGTTGCCAAGGTGCTGACCGACCGCGCGGGCTCTTCTTCCTACGTTCTGGCGGGACTGGTGACCTACAGCAACGATGCAAAAAGGGGCTTGCTGGGTGTGACTGAACCGTCGCTGGGGGAGCACGGCGCGGTTAGCGAACCGGTGGTACGGGAAATGGTTGCTGGTGCCCTGGCGGCCACGGGTGCGGATGTGGCTGTTGCGATCAGCGGCGTGGCGGGCCCTGGTGGCGGCAGTGACGACAAGCCGGTAGGCACGGTGTGGTTTGCCTGGGGGCGCTCTCCGGCTGACACCGAAGCGGTGGTTGAGCAGTTCCAGGGCGACCGTGATCAGGTTCGGCGCCAGGCGGTTCTTTATGTGTTACAGGGAGTTAGGGGCTTTCTGGAAAAGGCCTGAAACGGAGGGGTTGGTCTTACCTTCGTGTTGTGTTTTAATACTGTTCAAATATACAGGAGTCCGGTTTTCCGGGTTCCGCAGTCCATGATTTTGGCCGCCGGGCTCCCGTCCCGATAACGGCATTGGCGACAGAGGGTTTGCAACGATGGAAGACAACCGCAAGAAAGCACTGGGTGCAGCACTGAGCCAGATCGAACGCCAGTTCGGCAAGGGCGCTGTCATGAAGATGGGCGACCAGCCCAGGGAAGCGATCCCTGCGGTATCCACCGGTTCCCTGGGCCTGGATGTGGCGCTGGGAATAGGCGGTCTGCCTTATGGTCGTATCTGTGAGATCTACGGCCCGGAAAGCTCTGGTAAAACCACGCTGACCCTGCAGGTGATTGCCGAGGCCCAGAAGGCCGGAAAAACCTGTGCGTTTGTGGATGCGGAGCATGCCCTGGACCCGGTCTATGCCGAAAAGCTGGGCGTGAACGTGGATGAACTCCTGGTATCCCAGCCGGACACCGGTGAGCAGGCGCTGGAAATCTCTGACATGCTGGTACGCTCCAACGCTGTTGACGTCATCATCGTGGACTCCGTGGCAGCGCTGACGCCCAAGGCCGAAATTGAAGGTGAGATGGGGGACAGCCATGTTGGTCTCCAGGCCCGCCTGATGTCCCAGGCGCTGCGTAAGCTGACGGGCAACGTCAAGCATGCCAACTGCCTGCTGATCTTCATCAACCAGATCCGTATGAAAATTGGTGTGATGTTCGGCAGCCCCGAAACCACCACCGGCGGCAACGCCCTGAAATTCTACTCATCCGTTCGCCTGGACATTCGCCGCATCGGTGCTGTTAAAGATGGCGATGAAGTGGTGGGCAACGAAACCCGAGTGAAAGTGGTCAAGAACAAGGTATCTCCACCGTTCAAGCAGGCCGAGTTCCAGATCATGTACGGCAAGGGCATCTACCACATGGCCGAAGTGCTCGATATGGGTGTGAAGGAAGGCTTCGTGGACAAGTCCGGCGCCTGGTACGCCTACAAGGGCGACAAGATCGGCCAGGGCAAGGCCAATGCCTGCAAGTTTTTGGAAGAGAACCTTGAGATCGCCAATGAGATCGAAGCGGCGGTGCGTGACAAGCTGATGCCCAAGCCGGCCAAGAAAGAAGAAGCGGCAAAGGAAGAGGCAACAGCAGACGCGAACGGTGAGCTTCTCTAAGCTCTGTTATTAGTTCCTGCGTTATCGGGGAGATAGTATGGATGCGAAGAAAAAACTACTGGTTGTCGCCCATGCACCCTCCCCGAATACCCTTAAACTAAGGCAAGCCGTAGAGCAGGGCGCAAAACACGAAGACATCGAAAATGTCGAGGTCACGGTGCTCCCTCCGCTGGAAGCAGGCCCGGAAGATGTTCTGGCCTGCGATGCCATCATCCTCGGTACCACTGAAAACCTTGGTTACATGAGTGGTGCGTTAAAGGATTTTTTTGACCGCAGTTACTACCCCTGCCTTGAGAAAACCCAGGGTTTGCCCTTCACCTTCTACATCCGCGCCGGTCTCGACGGTACCGGCACCCATCGCGCTATCGATTCCATCACCACGGGCCTGCGTTGGCGGCTGGTGCAGGAGCCATTGCTCTGTCATGGCGACTATCGGGACGAATTCGAGGATCAGTGCCGGGAACTGGGGCTCTACATGGCCGCCAGCCTGGATGCCGGACTGTTCTAGGAAGCTTTAGCTGGCGTAGCGATTGTACAGGCCTTCAATGCGGGAAAGGGCATTGTCCACGGTTCGTGAATACCCCTTTTTGTCGAAACAGTAGCTGAACTGGATGCTTACCCGGTAACCGGTCTGATAGGGCTGGCAACTGATCACCCGGGCGGCGACACGGGATTCGCAGATGTACTTGCCATGAAAGTCCATATAGAGACGGGCGCCAGACTCTACTGGCCTTGGGCAAAGCACCGCCATGCCATAGCGATTCAGGTCCAGGCAGGTGACAGCGGTTGAATTCTTCCCTCGACCAAAGAAGCCACGCTCCTGCAGCTGTACCTTCAGGCACATGGCAGGGTAGCGGTCCTTGATTCTGCGGTCTGCGGAATCACTCATCATACGTTGGCATCCGTTGCGTATCTTGTGATTATTATTGGCCCGTTCTTCCACCGGGACGTTGAAGTCTAGTGCCCACGATGGTGACTGAAAAATGACCAAGCGAAGAACTGTGACCGGGTTATCAAAATGGGGCTGCAGTGTGCCAACAGCAAAATCATGCCCCTAATGACATGGTGTTCAGGCCTGGGTGCTGACCAGTCGCCCCCTGCGGTCTTCGGTGGGAGCGGCCTTGCCGGTTTTCGGGTTCAGTAATCGCGGGCTGCGCCTGGACCGCTTCTTGCGGCGGTCTGGCCCCTCAAAAGCGACCTGTGCCCGGCGTCGGTCGGGCTGTACACGTCGGTCGCCCTGCGGTTTTTCCGGCGACGGTGACGCCTGTTGCGGCTGCGGTGCGGTAAAGGGTTTGCGTTTCCGCAGTGACTCCAGCACCGTCAACGGTTGTGACTGATTTCGATAAATATCCATTGAATGAGTGTCCCGCCCTGAGGTTGAGGCCTCTGTTATTATGCCCGATTGATCAATTTATCGACAAGTTGGGCTAAATCTTTAGCGAGAGCGCGACAGGGCCGGCCCCAGATTCTACAATGAGCGGCCAACACCAAAATGCTTTCATACCGTTACAGGACCGAACCTTGAAGTCACTGTCCCTGAACCAGCTCTACAAAGCCTGTGTTTTAAAAGATCTACCGTTCAAGACCACGCGACAGCTCGAGCCCCTGGCGGAAATTGTTGGCCAGAATCGGGCCCAGGCAGCGGTGCGTTTTGCGCTTGCCATGCCCCATGGCGGTTACAACGTCTATGCCGTGGGCCGTAACGGCTTAGGCAAGCGCACGATGATGCTCCGTTATCTGGAGCATCACGTGGACACTGAGAATCAGAGCCACGACTGGTGTTATGTCGCCAACTTCGAGGAACCGCGAATTCCCCGTGTTCTTCAGTTGCCCGCCGGTAAGGGCACCGAGCTCAAACAGGATATGGAAAAGTTGATGGGGCGTCTGATGAAGATGATCCCCCAGACGTTCGACAGCGACAGTTTCCTTGAGCGTGCAGAGCAGCTGAAAAACGGGTATGCCAAGAAGCAGGAAGATGAACTGGAGAAGGTGGCGGCCCAGGCCAGGCGAAAGAAGGTCAGCCTGAATATTACGACACCCGGCGGCTATCGGTTGGTGGCGATGAATGGCGAGGAACCCCATACCGCTGAATCCTTCCAGGCGTTGACAGAAGCTCAGCGGGACAAGTTCGAGAATGATATCAACAAGCTCGAGAAGAAGCTGCGTCAGGCCCTACGCAAACTGGCGGATTGGGAGCAGGAATACGCCGAAAGCCAGCAGGCGCTCAACGAGGAAACACTGGAAAGCATCTCCGGCCACCAGATCGACGAATTGATTGAGAAATACAGGGATATGCCGGAGGTGGTTTCGTATTTCGAGGAAGTGCGTAAGGACCTTTCCGAGAGCCTGGAAATTTTTCTGGAAGACAATGAAGAGCAGGCGGCCATCGCCTATGCGTCGCTGGATAAAAAAATGCCCCGGCGCTATCTGGTCAATGTGCTGGTGCACCAGAAAACCGACGAAGTGCCGGTTGTGGTCGAGGACAATCCCACCTACCACAACCTGTTTGGCTACGTGGAAAGCGTTACCTTCAAGGGTTCGGTGTTTACCGACTTCTCGCTCATACGCCCTGGCAGTATTCACCGTGCCAACGGGGGGTATCTGCTGATGGACGCGATCAAGGTGCTTGAGCAGCCATTTGTCTGGGACGGGTTGAAGCGTGCCTTGCGATCCAAGTCCATCCAGATCAACTCGCTGGAACGGGAGCTGACCCTGTCGGGCACGATTTCATTGGAACCCGAAGCCATTCCGCTGGACGTAAAGATCGTACTGTTCGGCGATCGGGAAACCTGGATGCTGTTGCAGGAATACGACCCCGAGTTCGCTGAGTTGTTTCGGGTCACCGCAGACTTTGAAAACGAGATGATGCGTACGGACGAGAGCCAGCTCCTGTACGCCAAGTTCATCGCCAGCCTGGTGAACGAAAAGAAGCTGCTGCATTGCAGCAACAAAGCCGTGGCACGTGTGATTGAGCACAGTTCGCGCATGGCAGAACATCAGGATCGGCTGTCGCTGCACGCAGCGGATATCGCCAATCTGCTGAGGGAATCTGATTACTGGGCGAGACAGGCGGGGGCAAAGCTGATCCAGAACTCCCATGTGGATCAGGCATTGGAGAGCGCCCAATATCGCAGCAGCCGTATCCGTGATCAGTTTTACGACTCCATCCGCGATGGCACCACGCTGGTGTCCACAACGGGCACCTGTGTTGGGCAGGTGAACGCGTTGTCAGTGCTCTCTACCGGCGGATTCGAGTTTGGTTTGTCCAACCGTATCACCGCTACCTGCTATTATGGAGATGGCGGTGTGATGGATATCGAACGGGACGTCAAGTTGGGAGGTAATATTCACTCGAAAGGGGTGATGATCCTCAGTTCCTGGCTGTCTGCCCATTTTGCCGTTACGGATCCCATGCATCTGTCGGCCAGCCTGACCTTCGAACAGAACTACGGCGAAGTGGACGGTGACAGTGCTTCGCTGGCGGAACTGTGCGCCCTGGTGTCTGCGTTATCCGGCCTGCCTGTCAGGCAGGACCTGGCGATTACCGGGTCGGTGAACCAGTTCGGAGAGGTTCAGCCCATTGGTGGCGTGAACGAGAAGGTTGAAGGCTTTTTCAGCACTTGCAGGCTGACCGGGGAACTCACTGGCACCCAGGGGGTGATCGTACCCTCCACCAACGTCCAGAACCTGATGCTTGAGCAGGAGGTTGTCCAGGCTGTTCGCAATGGACAGTTTGCCGTGCATGCGGTCAGCCGTGCCGAGGAAGCGATTACGCTGTTGCTCGGTAAACCGGCAGGCAAGGCTGATGACAAAGGCAGGTACCCTAAGCAGAGCGTTTTTGGCATTATCCAGCAACGTCTGGAAAAAATGCGCGAGCATGAGCGTCAGGAGCATGCCCGGGACGACCACAAAGATCCGTCGATTCACTGAGAGCCATCAGCCGGTTTCACAAGTGTGATCGGCGGTCATTGAAAGGAGAGACAAGGCACATGACTGATACCCAGCAAACGGTCTACGTAGTTGAGGACGATGAGGCGGTTCGTGATTCTCTTGAACTGCTGCTGAAATCCGATGGCAAGCCGGTCAAGACTTATGACAATGCCAACGCATTCCTCAAGGATTACTCCGAAAAAATGGCCGGCTGTATCGTACTGGATATCCGCATGCCGGGCATGGATGGTATGGAACTCCAGAAGAAACTGAATGAAAAGCACTCCATCCTGCCCATTATCTTTGTCACCGGGCACGGTGATGTCCCCATGGCCGTGGATGCCATGAAAGAGGGCGCGGTCGATTTCATTCAGAAACCCTATCGTGAAGAGGCCCTGCTCCAGAAAATCGAAGCCGCCCTGGAACAGGACAAGGAGCAGCGCAAAACTCTCGGTGAGAAGCAGGAAATCCTGCGCCGCGTAAAAAGCCTGACGCCCCGGGAACATGAAATCATGGATCGGATGATTGCCGGGCAGGCGAACAAGGTCATTGCCATCGAACTGGAGATCAGCCAGCGTACCGTGGAAATTCATCGCTCACGGGTGATGCATAAGATGGGTACTCATTCACTGGCACACCTGGTCCGTATGGTTCTGTCCGTAAAGGACCTTATCGACGCGCGCTGATTTGGCCGGCATCATGCATTCATCATCGTAACCGGCCGTACTTCTATGACAGATGCTGTCCTTGAGACAACAGACGTAACGGTTCTGCTCGTTGACGACAACCCGCAGAACCTCAAGGTTCTCTATGAGACCCTGAAAGACAAGGGTTATCGCCTGCTCATTGCCAACGATGGTGAAAAGGCGCTGGACCTTGCTCATCGCCATCAGCCGGAAGTGATCCTTCTCGACATCATGATGCCGGAACTTGACGGCTATCAGGTGTGTGAACGCCTCAAGGCAGACCCGGTTACGTCAGACAGCGCCGTGGTGTTTCTCTCCGCTCTGGATGATCTGCAGGCGAAAGTCCGGGGATTCTCCCTGGGAGGCGCCGACTATATCTCCAAGCCGTTCCAGGCTCAGGAGGTGATTGCCCGGGTGAAAACCCATGCCAGGGTAATCCGCCTTGAGCGGGCGCTTCAGGCCCGTAATCGCCAGCTTGAAAACGATCAGGCCCGCATACTCAATTCCATCAGCGAAGGTATTTACGGTCTCGACGCCAGGGGTACCATCGTGTTCGCCAATCCGGCGGCGGCGCTGATCATGCGCAGGCCTGTTGAAGAGTTGATTGGTGAGGGTTTTTTCGATCTCCATTTCCGCACCGCCGGCCACGGATGTGAGTCACTTCCTGTTTATGCCACCTGTACCAAGGGTGTTGCGGAGAACCAGCGCGATATCGAGATGTTACGCGCAGATGGTTCACCGTTTCCGGTGGAGTATCGTGCGACACCGAAACTGGATGGTGATGAACTGCATGGCGCGGTGGTTGTCTTCCGTGACATCACTGCTGAGCTTGAAAGTGAGCGGGCACTGGACGACGCCCGGCACATGGTTCAGGAGCAGCGTGAGCAGTTGGCCCACTTCTCCCGCCTGACTACCATGGGGGAGATGGCGGCCGGTGTGGCACATGAGGTTAACCAGCCACTGACGGCTATCACCAACTATGCCCGCGTTGCCAAGCGCGTGTTAGCCAAGGAAGCGCCGGACCACGAGTTGCTTGAGGAAACGCTGGAGAAGATCGAAGCCCAGTCACACCGCGCCAGTGAGGTGATCCGACGCATCCGGCGGTTTATGAAGAAGCCGGCTGCCGGAAAGGATGTGTTGTCGATTGCGGCGCTGTTGGAAGATACCCGCCAGTTCGCAGAAGTGGATATCCGCAACAACGAGGGCGGCGTCGAGATTTCGGTGGCCAATGACGTGCCGGATGTCCTTGCGGACCCGATTCAGGTACAGCAGGTTGCGTTGAACCTGATTCGTAATGCCTTGGAGTCCACTCGTAGCGCCCAATCGGAAAAGCCTGTGGAGGTAACCGTGGCGATGTCAGGCACGGGCTGTGTCCGTGTGGCGGTCACCGATCATGGTGTTGGCCTGCAGGACGATGCGGAAGAAAAGCTGTTCCTGCCGTTTTATACCACCAAGGAAGAAGGCATGGGGATTGGCTTGCCCATGTGTCGATCCCTGATCCAGGCGCAGGGCGGTGATATCGGGTTTGAGCGGCCCGAGCACGGTGGTGCGTGTTTCTTCTTTACCCTGCCGGTCGCCGGTGCTGTGGGTTCGCCCTGTGCGTCCACTGACGGCTCCGGAGAGCCGACAGAGTAACCTCTCTCCCCACTTAACTTTCCCAATGTATCTGGCCGCTCAGGTGAGGTGCGTTTCCGGACGCGTTCAGTAGCTGATAGTCCCAGCCGTCTTGCCCCGCCTGCCAGTTGAGTTGTGCGGTTCCGGGAAGGAACAGCGGCTTCTTGAACTGGCAGGAGACGGATATCGCGTCCGGGCGCCAGCCGCTTTGCTGTTCCAGTAATGCCAGCACTCGGGCCTTGCTCCACATGCCGTGGGCAATCGCCCGGGGGAAACCGAAGGCCTTTGCGGTCAGCGCGTGAAGGTGTATCGGGTTTCTGTCACCGGATACCCCCGCGTATTGCCGGCCAATGGATTCCGCGGCACTGATGTCGGTGGTCTCAGGGTAGTGGGGCAGTTCGGGAGGTTTATCGCCCGAGGCCTTTTTGCTTTTATCCGGCTGCCGGAACAGGTTGGTGCTCGTCTCTTCCCACACCAGCCGCCCTGCGGACCAGGCTTCGGTGACCAGATCGAACTCCAGGCCCCTCGACGTATTGTTCTGACCGTCCAGCCGTGCGGTGATGTCCAGTGTTTCCCCGGTGCCGATGGCTCGGTGCTGCGTGATGTTGTTGCGAAGGTGAACGAGCCCAAGCAGGGGCAGTGGGAAGTCTTTCTCGGTCAGCAGTTTCAGATGCAACGGAAACGCCAGGATGTGGGGCCAGGTGATGGGCACGTTAGCCTGTGTATCGAAGCCACATACCTTCCGGTAGCGTTTCAGGTTATCGTTGGCCGTACTGACACCGATTAATCGGGTGGACAGGCCGGGGATTCTGAGTTCGTCGCCGGATGGCTTGGTTTTCGGGAGTAGGGCCTTGCTGTAAAGCGACCATAGGCCGGGCGGGTGACGGTGGTAGATTGAAGTATCTGTCATATTGCTATCTCTCCTGGTACACCTGTGCGTCTGTGGCCTGATATGCTCTAATATAAGACTAAGGTCTCAGAGTCTGGCAAACCCGGCCAGTATGAGCATTGACCTGGCTTGCCAGCAAGGTTGTCCGGCCGGCCAAGCCGATTAATAAACAACTATAAAGCGGGATTTTATGCAGGAACTTCGCGATGCGGGTGTGATGTTGCGCCTGATTTATCAGGCCATGAAACGCAAAGGGATTGATACAGATGCCATTTTTGCCCGGCTGGGAGTGGATGAAGACTATGTCTACACCGAGCAGCTAAGAACACCTCACAGTGCCCAGTTGTATTTCTGGCAGGTGGTTGAGGATGTGTCGGGTGACTCCGACGCCGGCCTCCACCTGGGTCAGTTGTTACCGGCCTACAAGGGGCAGGTACTGGAATATCTGTTTCTGAGTAGCCCGACGTTTGGCGAGGGCCTGCGGCGGGCTCAGAACTATCAGCGCCTGTTGAGCGATGCTGCCAATACCGACTTCTTCATCGAGGGTGACGAGGCTTGCATGGTTCTGGATGCCGCTTCCAGCGAAGTCAGCCGTCTGCGGCACTTCAACGAATGTTTCGTGCAGGGCCTGATTACCTTTTTCAGATCGATCACCGATGACAGCTTCTATCCGTCGCGCATCGAGTTTGAGCATCAGCGTGAGCATGGCCAGGAGCATGTGATCGACGTGCTTGGCTGCGATGTCATATTTGGCGCCAAGGAAAACCGGCTGTATTTCCCTGCCACCCTGCTGTCCCATGCTTCACCCCATGCGGAACCGGAGTTGCTGGACCTCCATGAGCGGTTTGCCAGTGAGCAGGTGGCCCGTCTTGAGAAGAAAGACATCGTCGGACAGGTCGAGCGGATTGTTGCGGAACTGCTGGACAGCGGCGAGGTTACTCTGGATGCAGTGGCCGAACGTCTTGGCATTAAACCCCGAACCCTGCGTACCCGCCTGACTGAAGCAGAAACCAGCTTCAACCAGGTGCTGGCGGATTTCCGTTATCGCCTGGCGCGGCAGCTGCTGGCAACCACCGACGAATCCATTGACGAAATCGTTTATCTCACCGGCTTCTCGGAACCCAGTACTTTCTACCGGGCGTTCAAGCGTTGGTCGAGCATGACGCCTATCGAATACCGGAAGACCGCACAGGGAAAGGATGCCATGGTTGATGCCATGTAAGAGCCTTCCGAAAACCGAACTTTTTTCATGAAAAACGTTGACATGCAGGGCGGCCTCTTTATAATGCGCCCTCGTTGTCACCGAGCAGTCACACCCTTGATTGCGCCCGAGGTGGCGGCTCACGCGGAGCGGTAGTTCAGCTGGTTAGAATACCGGCCTGTCACGCCGGGGGTCGCGGGTTCGAGTCCCGTCCGCTCCGCCATTTTCCCTTCTTTGATTACCTCTTTTTGTTGTCATTCCCGATTCATCTCTCTGTAATATTGTCCATGCTATCGTTCTCCTGTTTGAAACTGGGGAGACGAATAATGTCCGATTACGAAGAAGAGCTGATGGATTGTCAGTTTGAAGACTATGATGATGACGATACTCTGGACGATGCCACTGAGTTGTAGTGGTGCTTTCAGGTTTTTAGAGAATGCCTTTGGCAGCCTGCTCCGCTAGGTACTGTTTTCGATGTTCCCCCGGGCTGGTGTTGAACCAGCGACGCCACGCCTTATGAAATGCTGCCGGATTGGCAAAGCCCAATAGCCACGCAATTTCTGACAGCGATACCCGTGTTTCCCGTATGTACTCGACAGCCAGCTCCTTGCGGGTGTCGTCCACCAGTTCCCGAAATCCGGTGTTCTCCTCTGCCAATTGCCTTTGAAGTGTCCAGGGCGCGACGCCGAGCTTATGGGCGACGGTCATCAGGGTCGGAGTGCCGCCCTGTAGCAGGGGTGGGAGCTGGTCTTTCACCCGGTCAGCCGTGCTCCACCCGGCGCGGATACGTGACAGTTCCAGTGCGCACTGCCCTGACAGTGACTCGAACATGGCGGCCTGCGCCTGTAGCGAAGCGGCTTCCGCTATTCCCGGGGCCAGTCTGAGGCTGTTGCCTTCGGCACCGAACTTCACCGGGCACCCGAACCACTGTTCAAACACATCGTCGTAACCCTGGGAAGGGTACTCAATGCAGACCCGTTCAACGACCCGGTCGTGGCCGGTAATGAGCCTCAGGAATTGGGCCCAGGCTGCAAGGACCGAATCCACCACGAAGTAATTAAACGCGTTGTAGGGTTTGATGGAGTAAAAATGCGCTTCACGGCCCTTGCCGGCTGTCCAGGGAACACCCCTGCTGTTGCGGCTGTTGAGTAGGGAATAATGAATCAGCGTGCTGATGGCTTCGCCAGCTGTGGCGGCAGATTGGGCGGCAAGCCCTGCGATACCCGCGTCCACGGGGCGAGACAGCTGGCCCATCGTCAGGCCGAGCGCGGGGTTGCCGGTGAGGGCGATAGCCGCCTGACCCATTCTCATGAACCGGGGGATGCTGATCCGGGCCGCAGGCGCTCCCAGTGCTTGTTCGTCCAGCCCAAACCGGCTCAGCAGGTCTGTGGGGTCCCGGCCTTCGGCCCGAAGTGCGCGGGCCATGACGGCGACGTACAGCACGCTGATATCGCCGAGGGGGTTTTTGTGTCTGGTGCTCGTTTTCATGATGCAGGTATTGTCCGACAAGTCGTTACAGGATATCAAACTGTTGTTTCGGGATATTGTTTGGGAAGGGCCGGATGGCTAATTTAGAGCCCATATCACGGCATTGCCGATCCAATAACAGGAGAGAGATCATGACCGAATCGACACCGGGCGTTAAACGTTACCCCAATTTGCTGGAGCCGTTGGATCTCGGGTTCACGCGTCTTCGCAATCGTACACTGATGGGGTCCATGCATACTGGCCTGGAAGAGGCGAAGAATGGTTTTGATCGGCTTGCCGCTTTCTACGCCGAACGTGCCCGTGGCGGTGCGGGTTTGATTGTGACTGGTGGTATTTCCCCGAATGTGGAAGGTGCGGTGTTCCAGCACGCGGCCAAGATGAACACCCAGGAAGAAGCGGACAAGCATCAGGTGATCACCCGCGCGGTGCATGAGGCCGACGGCAAGATCTGTATGCAGATTCTCCATGCCGGTCGCTACGCTTATCATCCGGAGCTGGTGGCCCCGTCCGCGATTCAGGCACCCATCAACCCGATGAAGCCTAGAGAGCTGGACGAAGCGGGTATCGAAAAGCAGATTGAGGATTACGTCAACTGCGCGGCGCTCGCGCGGGAAGCCGGGTACGACGGCGTGGAGATCATGGGTTCGGAAGGTTACTTCATCAACCAGTTCATCGTGGCCCATACAAACCATCGTACTGACCAGTGGGGTGGCAGCTACGAGAACCGCATTCGACTGCCGATCGAGATTGTTCGCCGGGTTCGCGAGCGCGTGGGCAGCGATTTCATCCTTATTTACCGTTTGTCGATGCTGGATCTTATCGAAGATGGCAGTACCTGGGATGAAGTGGTGCAATTGGCGAAAGAAATCGAGAAAGCCGGCGCCACCATTATCAACACCGGCATCGGCTGGCATGAAGCCCGTGTACCGACCATTGCTACCTCTGTGCCTCGGGGCGCGTTTACCAAGGTAACGGCGCGCCTGAAAGACGAGGTCAGCATCCCCCTGGTGACCACCAACCGCATCAACATGCCGGATGTTGCCGAGAAGATCCTCGCGGAAGGCGATGCTGATATGGTATCCATGGCCCGTCCGTTCCTGGCGGATGCGGACCTTGTTCTGAAGTCTGCCGAAGACCGCGCGGACGAAATCAACACCTGCATCGGTTGCAACCAGGCCTGCCTGGATCATACCTTCAGCGGCAAGCTGACCTCTTGTCTGGTCAACCCCCGTGCCTGCCACGAAACTGAGCTGACCTACGTCAAAACCGCCGAGCCCAAAACGATCGCGGTGGTTGGGGCCGGCCCCGCAGGCCTGGCGTTTGCGACGGTAGCGGCGGAGCGTGGTCATAAAGTAACGCTGTTTGACGCCGGTAGCGAAGTGGGTGGTCAGTTCAACGTGGCCAAGCGGATACCGGGCAAGGAGGAGTTCTACGAAACCCTGCGTTATTTCCGGGTCATGTTGGACAAGCACGGGGTGGACGTACGCCTGAATACCCGTGTGGATGTCGATGCCCTCAAGGCTGGTGGATACGACCATGTGGTGCTGGCCAGCGGCGTCAGCCCGCGCACACCGGAGATTGAGGGAGTGGATCACCCCAGTGTCATTGGTTACCTGGATGCGCTGTTGGGTCGCAAGCCCGTAGGGCAGAAAGTGGCGGTGATTGGTGCCGGTGGCATCGGTTTCGACGTCTCGGAATTCATCGTCCACAAGGGCACCTCGGCGGCGCTGGATCCCGAGCACTTCATGCGTGAATGGGGAGTGGACCTGAGCGTTGGTCATCGTGGCGGTATTCAGGGCATGGAGCCGGAGGTGCCGGAGCCGGCCCGCGAGGTGTACCTGTTGCAGCGCAAGGCATCGAAAGTCGGTAAAAACCTGGGCAAGACCACAGGCTGGATTCACCGCACTTCACTGAAGAATCGCCAGGTGCAGATGGTTCCGGGCGTGAGCTACCGCAAGATTGATGATGACGGGCTGCACATAACGGTGACCCCGAAAGGTGCCGAGCAGGGAGAGGATAGGGTATTGCCGGTGGATACCATTGTTGTGTGTGCCGGCCAGGAGCCTTTGCGTGAGTTACAGAGTGGGCTTGAAGCCGCTGGAATGAAGGTGCACTTGATCGGTGGCGCCGACGTGGCCGCGGAACTGGATGCCAAGCGCGCGATCAATCAGGGCAGCCGCCTGGCAGCGGAGCTCTGAGTGCCACGGGCGTGCGGGCCCTGATCACAAAACGTTGCAGTTTTACTCTACCTTCAGAGGTTTGACCCGCTAGACTATTATCCGGAAGTCTGTCAGTTTGAAGCCGGCCCCGCGCACTGTGCAGGGCCGGTTTCTGGTGTCTGACGAAAAAAACGGAACACTTTTGGTGTGTTTGTCGTGTAGCGGTCGGGTTTTTGGAGAGTGGGGAGTTAGCAATGGGGTCTGCCGACCAGGCAAGCGATGGTTATTCGGCGGTGTTTTTCATGGACGGCAGCGACGTGTCGCGCCAGATGCGTGCGTCTGAGTTCGGGGCCTTTCTTGATGGCTACGTTGGCCTGTCCGACCTGGCAGATACCGATGTAAAGGCCGTTTACGTATTGCTTGGCAGCGACCTTCTGGTGCGTTCGCTGGTTTTTTTCCGAATCTATTTTGATGAGGAAGGCAGGGCTGACAGCCATTGGAACTTGCCCGTAGAAAAACTGGCCCGCAAAGGTGCCAAGGGCCCGGATATGGGTGCTGGTCCGATTCGATTGGTGTGTCGCAGTCAATGCCCGAAGTCTGCCAGTGCCGAGGATTTCTGGGATCCTGATATGACCCCGGGAAGCAACCACTTCCAGGCCATTCGGCGCGCCGTGGATGCGAACACACTGAGGTTCCGCAAGGTGGAGCCCACGCCGGAAGAGGATATTCCTGTGTTGGGTGCCGAGTCCCGTTCCCAGGAAGAACCTGAGGTTTCCGCAGACCGGGTGCGGCTTGCCCGTGTTATCCGGGAACAGCGGCTTCGCATCAAAACCCTGCAAAGTGTTCATCGCGATGCGCTGTCTGATCTGCAGCGTGAAAACCGCCATGAGATGCAGGCCCTGCGTAATGAAACCGCCGAACTCCAGCAGAAGTATGAGCGCCAGAAACTCAGCAATGAACAGCTGAAAAAACGCCTTGCTGAGCGCAATGAGCAGTACCTGATGATGCAGGAGCAGATCGCCAGTGGTGAGGCCCGTAATGAGCGCGAGGGTGCTACGGCGGATGCCGAGGTGGTGTTGCTGCGAGAGCAACTGGAGCGCCGTCAGCGCGAACTGGAATTGAGGGACGAAAAGATCGTGGTGCTGGAGCAGGAAAACTATGACTTGCGACACCAGCCGCCAACCGAAAATTCAGTCATGGATCATCTGCAAAACCATTCGGTCTTCCTGGTGGCCTACCACGCCGGGGTAGGTCATATTACCCTGCCTTACGATGATATCGAGAGCTATTTCCGCAACCCTGTGGCCTACGCTGCTGAGCGTTGCGGGCTCAATGAGCCGGCCTATCGGCAATGGCTTGATCACTATGAACACCCGGTCTGCCATCATAAGCTTACCAACGGTAAACCCTGTGGTGAGCCCGTCATGCGCATCAGTCAGCCGGCTGAGTTTCGGGCAGAGGTGGATGATCGCTGCGAACAGCACCGGCCGAAGGACTCCAACTAACCTGCCTCTAGCGATTTCCTGCGGGATCTTTTTTCAGAATCGGGCCGTATTTCGTTACTATGGGTGCTGATACGCCCCCGGGTGATGAATCAGCTCCGCCCCGGCCCAACCCAGACACCCACAGGAAGCTACATGGATCAATTCAGAAACATTGGCGTGATTGGCCGCATGGGCAGCGTAAAGGTGGTCGAATCGCTGCGTCAGCTCAAACAGTATCTGGTGAGCAATAACTATCACGTGATCATTGAGGAAGACACCGCCAGTATGCTGCCTGGTCATGGTCTTCAGGTGGCCAGCAAGAAGCTGCTGGGTGAAATTTGTGACCTGGTTATTGTGGTAGGTGGTGATGGCAGTCTGCTGGGCGCTGCCCGGGAACTGGCCAAATCCAAGATTCCGCTGCTGGGTGTGAACCGTGGTCGTCTTGGTTTCCTGACCGATATTTCTCCGTCTGACCTGGAGGAACGGCTGGGCAAGGTCCTGCAGGGGAAATACATCGAAGAGACACGTTTCCTGCTGGATGGGCACGTGGAGCGCAATGGCCAGCCCCTGGGCTTTGGAACCGCCCTGAATGACGTGGTGCTGCATCCCGGCAAATCGACCCGGATGATCGGGTTCGACCTCTACATCGACGGACATTTCGTATACAGCCAACGCTCGGATGGGCTTATCGTGGCTACGCCGACCGGGTCGACCGCCTATTCGTTATCGGCGGGCGGGCCGATCATGCATCCGAAACTCGATGCCGTCGTGCTGGTGCCCATGTTCCCGCACACGTTGAGCAGTCGCCCGATCGTGGTGGACGGCAAGAGCGAGATCAAGCTGGTGATCGGTGAAACCAACGAAACCTATCCGCAGATCAGTTTCGACGGGCAGATGAACATTGCCTGTGCCCCCGGCGACATCATCCGAATCACCAAGAAACCCTTCAAGATTCGCCTGATTCACCCCGCGGATCATAATTTTTACGCCACATGCCGGGACAAGCTGGGCTGGGCCAGTGAGATTGCAGCGAGCTAACAACATGCCAGGACAGGAAAGATCCGCGAGCCGCGGTTACGACATTATCGGCGATATTCACGGATGCGCTCATACCCTGGTGCGGCTACTGGACCAGATGGGCTATCGCAAGGTTAACGGTGTCTATGAACACCCCCGGCGCCAGGCCATATTCATTGGTGACATCATTGACCGCGGACCTCGTATCCGTGAGGCACTGCATCTGGTCAGGGACATGGTCGAGCACGGTTCCGCCCGCATCGTAATGGGAAATCACGAGTACAACGCCCTGGGCTACTGCACCCGTGCCCGCCCCGGCAGTGGCAAGACGTTCCTGCGGGAGCACAATGCCCGGCACGACCGGTTGATCCGAGAAACCCTCGAACAGTTCGAGCATTACCCCCACGAATGGAACGAGTTTCTGGAGTGGTTCTACACCATTCCCCTGTTTATCGATGAGCCGGATTTCCGGGCAGTACATGCGTGTTGGGACAGCGACCTGATCACCAAATTCAAGGAAAATCAGGGGAGTGCCTGTATCGATGACGAGTTCCTCCATGCATCGGCGGCGATTGAGTCCTTCGCCGGCCAGGTCATGGATACCTTGCTGCGCGGCACGGATCTTCGCTTGCCGCCGGGCGTGAAGATTACCGGTAAAGACGGCTACGTCAGGGAGTTTTTCCGCACCAAGTTCTGGGCTGATAACCCGAAAACCTACGCCGACGTGGTGTTCCAGCCTGACCCCTTGCCGGAGGACGTCGCCTGCCGTGAGCTGACGGACGCTGAGCGAGGCCAGCTGATCAGCTATCCCGCTTCAGCGCCACCGGTGTTCGTGGGCCATTACTGGATGGAAGGCGAGCCGGCACCACTGAAACACAATGTGGCCTGCATCGACTTCAGTGCGGTCAAATACGGCAAGCTAGTGGCCTATCGCCTGGATGGCGAACGTACCCTGTCCCGTGACAAGTTCGTTTGGGTGGATGTGGAGAGGCCGGAGCAGCCGGACTATCCCACCAGCGAAGACAGCGTGGCGAGGTAACCTGTGTATCGCGTGAAACAGATTGAGACCGACATAAACCTGGCTGGTTTCAGTCGTTGGCTGAAAGAGCAGGGGGTGGGGCACCGGATCACCGAGGAGGGTGGGTCACAGGTGCTGTGGCTGGAGAACCCTGAGCATACGGAGCCGGTGTTACAGGCCCTTGAGCGCTTCCTGAAGGAACCCGAGGTGCAGGACGCTGTCAATACGACAGCGCAATCGCCGGTGTTTGTCGGGGGGCGTTGGCAGCCGTCGCCACGCCACGCACCCATGGTGCTCGCCATGATTGCCCTGGCCGTATTGATGGCTTGGGTGACGGCCATGGGACAGAATCAGCTATCCACCCTGTTGATGTTCGTCGATCCGCGTTTCTATGATGTTGGTACCATGGCGGATCGAATCCAGGCGCTGTCTTCTACCTTGGCTGGTGGGCAGGTCTGGCGCCTGATCACGCCGGATTTCCTGCATTTCAGCTGGACCCATATCATCTTTAATTCCGTCATGTTGTGGTTCCTGGGCAGTCAGGTTGAGTGGTTCGATGGCCGTGCGCGGTTACTTGCCCTGTTCGTAGTGACCAGCCTGCTGTCCAACGGATTGCAGTACATCGTGAGTGGGCCTCTGTTTGGCGGTCTGTCTGGCGTTGTGTACGGCATTCTGGGTTATTGCTGGTTGAGCCAGCGGCGCGTGCCCCGTTTCCAGTTCCCGCCTGCACTGGTGACGTTTGCCGTGGCCTGGATGGTGATTGGCTTTACGCCATTTACCGAAATGGTGGGGTTGGGGCAGATGGCAAATGAAGCCCACTTGGGAGGCTTTGTGGCTGGCCTTGCCCTGGCGGCCATTTTGCCGGTACCAAAAAAAGCCCCGCGAAACCGCGGGGCATGAAAAGAGCGTATAGCTCCTGATGAGAGAGACCAAATGAATACGACCTTCGTCATTTGGTGAGTTAATGATAATCATTATCGTTTATTGTTGTCAACGGGTTTCCTCACATTTTTGCTAGCAAATGATTGGAGAACGAAATGACCTACGAAGAGCTGATCAAACGGCTGGACCCCGCTGTTTATCAGAGCCTCAAGCGCGCCCTTGAGCTGGGCAAGTGGCCGGATGGTCGTAAACTGAGTGACGAGCAGCGGTCGATCTGCATGGAGGCCGTTATTTATTACGAAGACCACCACAACACACCGATGGAAGAGCGGGTTGGTTACCTTGACCGCGGCGAAAAGGCGGGGACTGCGTGCGATCCCAGCGTGTCGCGCACAGCAGGGAAATCGTCAAACGGTACCGCTGGCTCAGATCAGTACTTTGAGGTGAAGTCTTGACCGCATTGGTTGATGTGACCGGTCGCCTGCGCAAGATGCCTGCAGAGGCCGGTGATCCGGTCAGCTATACCATCCGGGTGGGCGATACCCTCATCCCCCTTAATGAGATGGTCGGGTACCCGTTGCAGTTTGATTTCGATGGCGTGATACGCTGCATCAACTGTGATCGTAAGACCAACAAGAGTTTCAGCCAGGGTTACTGCTATCCCTGTTTTCGCAAGTTGGCCGCCTGTGACAGCTGCATCATGAGCCCGGAAAAATGCCATTACCATGAGGGCACCTGCCGTGAGCCGGAGTGGGGAGAGACTCACTGCATGATTGAGCATGTGGTGTATCTGGCTAATTCGTCCGGTCTCAAGGTGGGCATAACCCGCGGTTCTCAGGTGCCAACTCGCTGGATAGACCAGGGTGCCGTCGATGCCATCCCGATGGTCCGGGTGACTACCCGACAGTTAGCAGGTTTTGTGGAAGTCGCGTGCAAGAAGTACGTCGCGGACCGAACCAACTGGCGGGCCATGCTTAAAGGCGACGTGCCGGATCTGGACCTGGTTGAAGAGCGTCGCCGCATGCTGGAGCTGGTCGCCGACGATTTGTCGGAATTGCGCGCAGCCCACGGTGAGAACAGTATCCGGGCTGTCGATGAAGACGGGTTGGCTCTAAGCTATCCGGTCGAGGTATGGCCCCGGACGGTAAAAACTCATAATCTGGACAAGTCGCCCTCGGCGGACGGCGTGCTCCAGGGGATCAAGGGCCAATACCTGATCCTGGATACCGGTGTTATCAATATCCGTAAATACACCGGTTATGAAGTCCGCTTCCGGGTCTTCCCAAACCACTGAGCCCGGCCCAACGAATTCTGGAGAAAGTGAATGCGTACCAGTCAGCCACAGACCATTTTCCTCAAGGATTACCGCGTGCCCGCCTTTCTGGTGGACCATGTGGATCTGCGTTTTGAACTGTTTGAAGATGGGGCCAGGGTTCACTGTACCCTGGCCATGCGCCGGAATCCCGACAGCGATTCCTCGGACAAGAGCCTTGAACTCGACGGCGACAGCCTGACCACACTTGAATCGGTGAGCCTGGATGGCAACCTCCTGGAGGGCAGCGCCTACGAGGACCGTGACGACAAACTCACCCTTCATGAAGTGCCGGATCAGTTTAATCTGGGGATCGTGACCTGGATCGAACCCCAGAACAACACGCGCCTGGAAGGCCTGTACAAATCGTCGGGCATGTTCTGTACCCAGTGTGAAGCCGAAGGCTTCCGCTGCATTACGTACTTTCCTGACCGGCCCGATGTGATGGCCCGTTTCCGCACTCGTGTTGAGGCGGATAAAACCCGCTATCCCATCCTGCTGTCCAACGGCAACGATGTTGAAAAGGGCGATCTGGCCGACGGCAGGCATTTTGTTACCTGGGAAGACCCATTCCCGAAGCCTTGCTACCTGTTTGCTCTGGTGGCCGGTGACCTCCTGGAGAAGCGGGACACCTTTAAGACAATGTCAGGTCGTGACATTGATCTGCGCATGTACGTTGAGCCCCGCAACGCCGAGAAGTGCGACCACGCCATGGACTCCCTGAAACGCGCCATGCGCTGGGACGAGGAGGTGTATGGCCGCGAGTACGATCTGGATATTTTCATGATCGTCGCAGTGGATGACTTCAACATGGGCGCCATGGAGAACAAGGGGCTGAACATTTTCAACTCCTCGTGCGTACTGGCCAGCCAGGAAACCGCGACGGACATGGCGTTCCAACGCATCGAGTCGATCGTGGCCCACGAGTATTTCCACAACTGGTCCGGTAATCGCGTGACCTGTCGCGACTGGTTCCAGCTTAGCCTGAAAGA